>NZ_JANQCH010000079.1 GCF_024723325.1 Agrococcus sp. HG114 | reverse complement strand
GCGGTCGAGCGCACGCTCGAGCGGCCGCGCGGTGCGCGCGGGGGAGCGCGTGCCGGCCGCGAGCTGGTGCAGGCGGATGCGGTCGACCGACGCGTCGCGCGGGTCGACGACCCGGACCCGCGCGCGCGGGGCGAGTCGGTTGGCTGCCATGAGGCCGGCATAGCCGGCTCCGATCACGATCACGTCGTCCATGCCCATTCGACGCGCGAGCGTCGCCGGATGTGACACGGCGCGCCCGATCGATGCCGGCGGGCGGGTCAGTCCGCGTCGACGAAGCGCGCGAGCACCTCGGTGAACACCGTCGGCTGCTCGGCGTGCACCCAGTGGCCGGCACCCTTGATCGTCACTCGCCGCACGTTCGGGAAGCGCGCCTGCATGGGCTCGGCGAACTCGTCGCGCACGTAGCCGGAGTCCGCTCCGGCGATCCACAGCACGGGTCCCTCGTACACCGCGTCGGTCTCGGGGAACCCGCGCAGCACCTCGAGATCGCGCCGCAGCACCTCGAGGTTCGGCAGCCACCGCCAGCCGTCGCCGTCGCGCTGGAGGCTCTGCAGCAGGAACGCGCGCACGCCGGGGTCGGGCGCGGCGTGCTCGAGGGCGGCGGATGCGTCGGCCCGGCTCGTGATGGCGTCGAGGTCGATCGCGAGCATCGCGTCGATGAAGCCGCGGAACTCGTCGGTCGACCGGTAGGCGACGGGGGACACGTCGACGACCGCGAGCCGCTCGACCTGCTCCGGGTGTCGCAGGGCCGCGAGCATCGCCGCCTTGCCGCCCATGGAGTGGCCCACGAGGGCGGTCGGCTCGTCGATGAGGCTGGCCACCGCATCCGCCATCTCGACGTAGTCGAGCCGCTCGGTCCACGCCGAGCGCCCGTGGTTCGGCATGTCGACGAGCGTGACCCGGTGGCGGTCGGCGAGCGCCTTCGCGACCTGCGTCCAGTTCTTCCCCTGGCCGAACAGGCCGTGGCAGAACATCACCGGCGAGCCGTGCTCGCCGAGGCGCGTCGTGTGGAGCTCGGTCATCGCCCCCACGCTACCGGCGGCGGGCGGGTCCGCTCATGGAGCAGGCGCGGCCACCCCGAGGGGTGCCGCGCCTGCGGTCGGTGCGCCGGTCAGCTCGTCGAGCCGGCCTGCGCCGAGGCGGCCTCGCTCTCGCTCGAGCTCGAGCCCTGGCCCTGACCGTGGCCGCTGCTGATCTCCGTGCGGCCGCCGCCCTGCTGGACCTGGATCTTGCGCGGCTTCGCGCGCTCGGCGACCGGGATGGTCAGCGTCAGCACCCCGTGCTCGTACGACGCCTCGATCGCGTCGAGGTCGACGTCGTTGCCGAGGCTGAGCTGGCGCATGTAGCGGCCGGCGGGCCGCTCCTGCGCGAGCCACTGCCGCTGGTCGCCGCCGCCGATCGTGCGCTCGGCCTGGATCGTCAGCGTGCCGGCGTCGACGCCGAGGTCGATCGAGCCCGGGTCGATGCCGGGCAGGTCGACGTGCACGACGTAGTGGTCGCCGGCGCGGTAGAGGTCCATCGGCATCCAGCTCGAGGCGCTCGCGCCGCCGCCGCCGGTCAGCAGCCGTGCTGCCATGCGGTCCATCTCGCGGAACGGGTCGAAAGTCAGTGCCATCGACAACCACCTCCTCCACGTCTGCCGCCGCGCCTTGCGGCGGCCGGTGTCTGTGGCAGCCCCGCGGGGCCTGCCCCGCGGAGCGATCACGAGATTAGCACTCTCACCCTAAGAGTGCCAGCGCATCAGGCTGAGAGTTCCCTCCTACGGCGTCACCTGGCCTCCGGGGTTCGCGACCGGCGGGCACGGGATGTTGTCCATCGGCATGAACGTGACCACGCCGTTCGACGCATCCCACACGATGCCCGGCGACGCGGCGTTGCAGTGCGCCTGCGCCCACGGCTGGCTGATCGGTCCCGAGACGGTGGGGCCGATGTCGCCTGGTGGGTCGACGATCTGGCTGTGGGCGTTCGCGGCGACGGGCCCGGCGAGCACGAGCCCGGCCGCGACGGCCGCGGTGGCAAGGATGCGACTGACCATGATTCCTCCTCGAATCGGATGCGACGAGGCGATCGGCATCTCGGTCGCCCCGCTGGGGTCAGACCCTGGGCGCAGGGTACGCCGCGCGCGCGCCGAGCGGGAGAGGCGACTTCGCGCCGTCGCCGGCCCCTCGGCGGGCGGCGGCTACGCTCCCGCCATGGCCTCGATCACCGTGACGTGCGACCTCGACCGCATCGACCTCGACGTCGTGCACCGGTGGCTGTCGACGGATGCGTACTGGGCGCTCGGGAGGTCGCGGGAGACCGTCGAGCGCGCGGCCGCGGGCTCGCTGAGCTTCGGCGCGCTCGACGACACGGGCGCGCTCGTCGGCTATGCGCGCGTCGTGACGGATCGTGCGACGTTCGCGTGGCTGTGCGACGTCTACGTCGAGCCGGGTTCGCGCGGGGAGGGCGTCGGGTCCGCGCTCGTGCGGGCGATCCTCGACTCGCTCGAGCCGCTCGGCCTGTCGAGGATCATGCTCGCGACCGAGGACGCGCACGGCGTCTACGCGCGCCTCGGCTTCCGCCCGGTCGACCGGCCCGAGCAGCTCATGCGCCTCGCGCCCGGCGGCGCCGACGCCGTGCCTGTCCACGACGAGGCCCGCAGCACCGCGCCGTGACGGCGGGCGCTGCGGGCCTCGTCGGTCTCGCGGCTACCGGCGCGCGTCGGTCGCGTCGACCTCGAACCCCGCACGGTCGACCCGGCGGTGGAACCGCATGCCGGCGAGGCCGCCGAGCACTGCGCCGATGAGCGCGACGATCGCGACGACCACGGCCGAGATGATCGCCGCCGTCGTCGCCTGGTCCTCGGGCAGCGGCAGCGTCGGCATCGAGCCCGGCGGGAGGGCGAAGTTCTGGCCCGCGACGAGCCCGATGAGCGCCGCGATGATCGCGATCACGACCGCCCACACCCAGACCGCGACGCCCTGCTTCGCGCCGTCGAAGCGGGCCATGCGACCCGCGACGTAGCCGCCGCAGTAGTACGCCGCGAACCAGATCGCGAGCAGGATGACGATGCCCCAGATGCCGGTCGCGTCGAGGTTGCGCTGCGCATCTTCGACGACGTCGTCGATGCCGCCCGAGGCCGAGGCGATGAGCGCGGCGATCGCGGCCGCGAGCGCGCTGAGCAGCACGACGGCCCCCGTGGCGGTGAGCCAGCCGAAGAAGGCCGCGCCGATCTTCACGCCGCCGAAGCGCTCGCGCTCGCGCGCGACCACGACCTCGCGAGCGCGGCGCGGGTCGGCGCCGAGGCCGTCGTCCGCGAGTCGCCGCTCGCGCACGTCGGCGACGCCGTCCCCGTCGCGATCGGCGAGGCTGCGCCGCTCGCGCACGTCGGCGACGCCGTCCCCGTCGCGGTCGGTGAGGCTCCCGCGCTCGCGGCGGTCGGCGGCGCCGTCTCCATCCCGGTCGGTGAGGCTCCGCTCGCGGTAGTCGGCCACGCCGTCGCCGTCGCGGTCGGTCAGGCTGCGCCGCTCGCGGTCATCGGCGATGCCGTCGCCGTCGCGATCGCGCCGGTCGGCAGCCGGGGTGTAGGGCTCGCTCCGCCGCGCGGGGTCGTTGGGGTCGGTGGTGCTCATGTCGATCTCCTCCCGTGGGGATCCATCCCGCCGTGATGCGGCCCAGTATCGGCCGCTTCCCGCCGCGATCACCCGTCTCCCAGCGACTGCCCAGCGTTCTAGCCGCCCGCCCGGAGGATCGCGCCTAGCCAACGCGCAGCATCCGGAGTAAACTTGAGTCAACAGCACTCAAGTTCGGGATCAGGAGGACTCGATGGCACGGATGGGCGGCATGATGCCCGGTCACGACGACCAGCAGTCGGCGCTCGAGCAGTTCGGCACCGACCTCACCGCCGTCGCGCGCGCTGGCCGGCTCGACCCGGTGATCGGGCGCGACGAGGAGATCCGGCGCATCAGCCAGGTGCTCTCGCGCCGCACGAAGAACAACCCGGTGCTCATCGGCGAGCCCGGCGTCGGCAAGACGGCGGTCGTCGAGGGGCTCGCCCAGCGCATCGTCGCCGGCGACGTGCCGGAGAGCCTCAAGGGCAAGTCGATCGTCGCGCTCGACGTGAACGCGATGATCGCCGGCAGCAAGTACCGCGGCGACTTCGAGGAGCGCATGAAGAACGTGCTCGCCGAGATCGCGAAGGCCGAGGGCCGCATCGTCACCTTCATCGACGAGCTGCACATCATCATGGGCGCGGGCGCCGCCGAGGGCAGCCAGGGCGCGAGCAACATGCTCAAGCCCATGCTCGCGCGCGGCGAGCTGCGGCTCATCGGCGCGACGACGCTCGACGAGTACCGCGAGTTCATCGAGAAGGACGCCGCGATGGAGCGGCGCTTCCAGCAGGTCTACGTGGGCGAGCCGAGCGTCGAGGACACCGTGGCGATCCTGCGCGGCCTCAAGGAGCGGTACGAGGCCCACCACAAGGTCACGATCGCCGACAGCGCGCTCGTCGCCGCCGCATCCCTCTCGAACCGCTACATCACCGCCCGCCAGCTGCCCGACAAGGCGATCGACCTCATCGACGAGGCGGCGAGCCGGCTGCGCATGGAGATCGACTCGGCGCCGACCGAGATCGACCAGCTGCGCCGCACGGTCGACCGCATGGAGATCGAGCGGCTCGCGCTCAAGCGCGAGCGCGACGACGCCTCGAAGGAGCGCCTCGCCGAGCTCGAGGCGACGCTCGCCGAGAAGCGGCAGGAGCTGCATGCGCTCGACGAGCGCTGGCAGGGCGAGCGCGCGAGCCTCAACCGGATCGGGTCGCTGCGCGAGCAGCTCGACGAGCTACGCGGCCGCGCCGAGCGCGCGCAGCGCGAGGGCGACCTCGAGCGCGCGTCGCGGCTGCTCTACGGCGAGATCCCGCAGGTCGAGCGGCAGCTGAAGGACGCGGAGACCGCCGCGGCCGAGGCCGGCGCGCGCATGGTCGGCGACCAGGTGACCGCCGACGACATCGCCTCGGTCGTCGCCGCGTGGACGGGCATCCCCGTCGGCCGCCTGCTGCAGGGCGAGACGCAGAAGCTGCTCGCCCTCGAGGGCGAGCTCGGCAAGCGCGTCGTCGGCCAGCGCGAGGCGGTGTCGGCGGTGGCGGATGCGGTGCGCCGCACCCGTGCGGGCGTCTCCGACCCGGACAAGCCCACCGGCTCGTTCCTCTTCCTGGGCCCGACGGGCGTCGGCAAGACCGAGCTCGCGAAGGCGCTCGCCGAGCTGCTCTTCGACGACGAGAAGGCCCTCGTGCGCATCGACATGTCGGAGTACGGCGAGAAGCACTCGGTCGCGCGCCTCGTCGGCGCCCCTCCCGGCTACATCGGCTACGAGCAGGGCGGCCAGCTCACCGAGGCGGTGCGCCGCCGCCCCTACTCGGTCATCCTCATGGACGAGGTCGAGAAGGCCCACCCGGAGGTCTTCGACCTGCTGCTGCAGGTGCTCGACGACGGCCGGCTCACCGACGGGCAGGGCCGCACGGTCGACTTCCGCAACACCATCCTCATCCTCACCTCCAACCTCGGCTCGGCGTTCCTCACCGACCCGACGATCGCCACGCACACCGCGCGCGAGCAGGTGATGGCGGCCGTGCGCTCGGCCTTCAAGCCCGAGTTCGTGAACCGGCTCGACGACATCGTCATCTTCGACGCGCTCACCCAGGAGGAGCTCGGCCGGATCGTCGAGATCCAGGTGCACGCGCTCGACCGCCGGCTGCGCGAGCGGCGGCTCACCGTCGAGGTCACGGATGCGGCGAAGCAGTGGCTCGGGGAGCGCGGCTACGACCCGGTGTACGGCGCGCGGCCGCTGCGCAGGCTCATGCAGCGCGAGATCGACGATCGCCTCGCCCGCGCGCTGCTGGCGGGCGACGTGCGCGACGGCGACGCCGTCGTGGTCGACGTCGCGCCCGGCGGCTCGGAGCTGTGGGTCGGGGGCGCGGGCGCCGAGCGCCCCGCGCAGTGGTCGTTCGACGCCGACACGGTCGACGACGTCGACGACGTGATCGACGCGGAGCCGCTCGACGAGCCGTGATGCGCCCCTCCTGATCCTCGAGCGCGGGTGCGGCGGGCGCATCCGCCATGCGGCAGGATCGAGCGGTCGCCGACCGCTCGTGAACCGGAGGATCGATCGTGCCCACCGCGCCGCCCAGCACCCGCGCCGAGGCGGCGGTGCCGCCGCTCGCCGAGGGCCCGCACCGCGCGCGGCTCGGGGTGATCTCGATCGTCGCGTGCCTCGGCGGGCTGCTGTTCGGCTACGACACGGGCGTCATCAACGGCTCGCTCCAGCCCATGAGCGCCGAGCTCGGCCTCGGCCCGCTCGGCGAGGGTGTGGTGACGAGCTCGCTCGTCTTCGCCGCCGCGCTCGGCGCGCTCGTCGGCGGCCGGCTCTCCGACGCGGTCGGCCGCCGCACGATGCTGCTCGCGCTCGCGACGCTGTTCTTCGCGGGCACGCTCGTCGTCGTGGTCGCGCCCGGCCTCGCCGCGGTCGTCGCCGGCAGGGTGCTCCTCGGCCTCGCGGTCGGCGGTGCGTCGACCGTCGTGCCGGTCTACCTCGCCGAGCTCGCGCCGTTCGAGATCCGAGGCTCCTTCTCGGGCCGCAACGAGGTCGCGATCGTCTCCGGGCAGCTCGCGGCGTTCGTCGTGAACGCCCTGCTCGGCAGCGCGCTCGGCCACGTCGAGGGGATCTGGCGCGCGATGTTCGCGGTGTGCGCGCTGCCCGCGCTCGCGCTCTTCGTCGGCATGCTCCGCATGCCCGAGTCGCCGCGCTGGCTCGCCGAGCGCGGCAGGCGGGAGGAGGCGCTCGCGGTGCTGCGCTCGGTGCGGGCGGGGGAGCGCGCTGAAGCCGAGCTCGCGCACATCGAGGCGCGCCTCGAGCGGAGCGCAGTCGAGCCGGCAGGTCGGGCGACCCTGCGCGCGCTGCTCGCCGACCGCTGGCTGCGCCGGGTGCTCCTCGTCGGCGTCGGCGTCGGCGTCGCGCAGCAGCTCACCGGCATCAACGCGATCATGTACTACGGCGCGACGGTGCTCGAGGAGTCCGGCTTCGACCGCTCGGCGGCGCTCGTCGCCAACATCGCACCCGGCGTCATCGCGGTCGTCGGCGGCCTCGTCGCGCTCCGGCTCATGGACCGCGTCGACCGCCGCACGACCCTGCTCATCGGCTTCTCGCTCACGACCGCGTGCCACGCGCTCATCGGGCTCGCGTCCTCCGCGCTCGAGCCGGGGGACCCCATCCGCCCCTTCGTGATCCTCGCGCTCGTCGTCGCCTTCGTCGGCGCGATGCAGACGTTCCTCAACGTCGCGACGTGGGTCTACCTCTCCGAGATCTTCCCGCTCCGCGTGCGGGGGCTCGGCATCGGCGTCGCGGTCTTCGCCCACTGGCTCGCGAACGGCGCGCTCGCGCTCGCGTTCCCCTCGCTGCTCGCGGCGGTCGGCATCACCGGCGCCTTCTTCCTCTTCGCGGGCGTCGGCGCGCTCGCGCTGTGGTTCATCGCCGCCCGCGTGTTCGAGACGCGCGGGCGCTCGCTCGAGGCGCTCGAGGGTGATGTCGCGAGCGGTGCGCTCTTCGCGCGCCGCGGCGCGCGCGGCTGAGCGCAAGCAGCAGGGCAGCGCCCGCTCAATGGAACGGGCAGCGGCCGCCGGTGGTGGTCCGGGGCCGACGGAGCGCGCTCCGCACGATGCCGCCCGAGGCCGGCTTCGTCGGCATGCGCCGACGGTCGACGCCGAGCCCCTCGCCGAGGATCGTCACGCGCGGGTCGCTCATGGCCGCGATCGCGCTCGCGAGCGCCGCGATCGTGACCTTCTCGCCGGGGCAGCGGTGCCCGGTCGACGGGTGGCCGCCCCCCTGCGGCACGAACGCGCCGAGCGCCTCGATCCGCGCCCAGTCGTCGATGCCGACGAAGCGCTCGGGGTCGAACTCGCCCGCCCGCTCCCAGCTCGCGTCGTCGAGGTCGGTGCCGAGCACGTCGAGCAGCAGCAGGCTGCCGGCGCCGACGCGCTCGCCGTCGAGCTCGACGTCGTCGATCGCGCGTGCGGGCAGGAGCGGCACGAACGGCGCCGTGCGGCGGATCTCGTGGGCGAACGCCGTCGCGAGCGGGCCGCCGACGAGCCGGCCCCGCTCGGCGGTCTCGGCCCCGATGCGCTCGCGCCACTCGGGCCGCCCGTGCAGGGCCTTCGCCGCGAACGCGACGAACCGGCACACCGCGATCGCGGGCCGGAACGAGTTCTGCAGCTCGACGCCCGCGAGGCGGGCCGGCAGCAGCTCGCCGGCTTCGTCCCGGTGCCAGGCCCACGCGTGGAGCGCCGTGCCCTCGCGCGCCTCGAGCGCTCCTTCGCGCACCGCCCGCACGAGCGCGGCGGCGTGCCGGTCCGACCACCAGCGGTTGGCCATCGTGCGCAGGAACTCGGGCGAGTAGGGCACGCCGAAGCCGTCGACGATCTGCGCCTGCCGCCGCGCCCAGCGCGTCTTCGCCGCCGCGGTGCCGGGCAGGCCCGCCCAGCGCTGCATCGCGCGGCCGATCGCGCCGACCGCGGCGTCGTACGCCGAGCGCTCCCCGCCCGCGATCCAGTCGGCGAGCTCATCGCCCCACTCGCGCTCGAGGTGCGGCTCGAGCCGCCGCACCTCCGCGTCGTCGTACGCGAGCCCGAGGAAGACGGCCTTGCGATGCCGGTGCGCCGCGCCGTCGAGCGAGTGCACCGAGCCGTGGCCGAAGAGCGACTCCTGCACGACCATCGGCATCGCCCCGTGCCGGCGGACCCTCGCCTCGTCGTAGAACAGCTCGACGCCCTCGCGCCCGCGGACGAGGAGCGCATCGCTGCCGAGCGCGCGCGTGCGCGCAGCGCGGGCACCCGGCCTCGCGCGACGCCAGATCACCTCGCCCGCGTCGTAGCCGCGCGTGAGCAGCAGGATCGCGTCGTCCACGAGGGGGTTCGCCATGCCCCGGACGGTAGCGAGCGCACCTGCGGGCGGCCTGCGCGACCCGATCCTGGCGGGATGTCTGACTCGACTGCTACGGTGGAGGCACTGCGCGAGTCCGACTCGGATGTCGGCTCGCCTGCGTCGTCGAACGCTCCTCTCTCCGCCCGGGCTCCGGGCGTCGATGAACCTTCCACGGCGAACGATCGCGGCCTCCGCCGCGCTCGCCGAACTGCGTCGACGCATCCATCACCACCGCCCGCACATCGCTGCTGGCCGATCCGGATGCGCGCGCCCGCTCACAGAAAGAGCACACCTTGACCGACACCCTCACCACCCCCGAGGTCACCACGACCTTCGCCGAGCTCGGCGTGCCCGCCCGGCTCGTCACCGCCCTCACGGCGATGGACCGCGAGCACCCGTTCCCGATCCAGGCCGACACCCTGCCCGACACGCTCGCTGGGCGCGACGTGCTCGGCCGCGGCAAGACCGGCTCGGGCAAGACCCTCGCGTTCGCGATCCCGCTCGTCGCGCGCCTCGCGGGAGAGCTCGCGGGAGGCGGCCGCCGCAAGGGCCTGCCCCTCGGGCTCGTGCTCGCGCCCACGCGCGAGCTCGCGACCCAGATCGCCGCGACCATCGAGCCGCTCGCGAAGGCCTCGGGCCTCACCGTCACGACGATCTTCGGCGGCGTCTCGCAGCGCCCGCAGGAGGCCGCGCTCCGCGCCGGCGTCGACATCGTCGTCGCGTGCCCGGGCCGCCTCGAGGACCTCATGAACCAGGGCGTCGCCTCGCTCTCGGCGATCGAGATGACCGTCATCGACGAGGCCGACCACATGGCCGACCTCGGCTTCCTGCCCGTCGTGACGAAGATCCTCGACAAGACGCCCCAGTCGGGCCAGCGCCTGCTGTTCTCGGCGACCCTCGACAACGGGGTCGACAAGCTCGTCAAGCGCTTCCTCACCGACGAGGTCATGCACTCGGTCGACGAGGCGAACTCGCCCGTCGCCGCGATGACGCACCACCTGTTCGAGGTCGCGCCCGACGACAAGATGCTGCTCGTGCGCCGGCTCGCGTCGGGCATGGGCCGCCGCATCCTCTTCACGCGCACGAAGCACCAGGCGAAGAAGCTCGCGAAGCAGCTCACCGCCTCGGGCATCCCGGCCGTCGACCTGCACGGCAACCTGTCGCAGAACGCGCGGGACCGCAACCTCGCGGCCTTCAGCGACGGCTCGGTGCGCGTGCTGGTGGCGACGGATGTCGCCGCTCGCGGCGTGCACGTCGACAACGTCGAGCTCGTGGTCCACGTCGACCCGCCCATGGAGCACAAGGCCTACCTGCACCGCTCGGGCCGCACGGCGCGCGCGGGCTCGGAGGGCGACGTCGCGACCGTCATGCTGCCTGCGCAGCGCGGCGACACGATGGCGCTCCTGCGCAAGGCCGCCATCTCGGTGCAGCCCCAGAAGGTGACCGCGGCGTCGGATGCGGTGGACCAGTTGGTCGGACCGTACGCGCCGCACGTCGCCCCGGTGCCCGGGGGCCCCGGCTCCGGCAACGAGATCCAGCAGCAGGGCGGCGGCGGCCGCTCGACCGGCGCGAACGCGCGCCGGAAGCGTGCCGCGCGCGAGGGCGTGGCGGGCTCGGGCGCGCCCCCGTTCTTTTTTCACATATGGCGCCCGCCGCCGACC
>NZ_JANQCH010000078.1 GCF_024723325.1 Agrococcus sp. HG114 | reverse complement strand
AGCTGCACCCACGCGTCGCCGACCACGACCGGCAGGTGCGCGAGCCCGGACTCGAGCAGCCGGTCGCGCTCGCGGTAGGGCAGCCGCCACGGGGCGACGGGGACCACGACAGCGTCGTCGGCCGCGCGGTGCCCGGCGCGGTCGAGCGCGCGGTGCAGCTCGAGGGCGAGCGGGATGCGTCCGCGCACGCGCGCGGGCACGGGCGCGGGCAGCGGCTGGAGGGCCGGGCCGAGCGCCTCGAGCAGCGCCGCGGCCGCCTCGTCGCCGAGCACGTGCTCGAGCTCGCGGCGCACGACGCCGCGCGTCAGCAGCGCGATGCCGCGGAGCGTCTGCTCGTCGGCGACGAGCTGGGCGACCGGCTGCTGCGCGCCGATCGAGATGCGGTCGGGGGCGCTGCGGAAGACGGCGAGGTGCGGATCGAGTCGGAGCATGGCCGCATGGTGCGGCAGGACGCGGATGGGCGTCGCCCGCTCTCCACAGCTCAGGCGCGGGAGCCGCCCTGCGGGTCGTCCGGCGCCTCGTCACCCGGCGCATCCTCGCCCGGCTCCTCACCGGGCGCGTCGCGGCCAGGCTCCTCGCGCGGTCCGTCCGCCTCGGGCGCCGGCTCGGCGCTCGCCTGCGGGGACTGCTGCGGCGCCTCGCCGCGCTCGGCGTCGTCGAGCAGCTCCTGCAGCGCGAGGTCCATCTCGTCGAGCTCCCCGACGCCGCGCAGCCGCGCGATGACCTGCGAGGGGTCGTCGATGTCCTCCGACGCGGGCATGAGGTCGGCCTGGTCCCACAGCGAGTCGCGCGCCTGCGGGCCCACCGCATCCGTCACCGCGCGCCAGAAGGCGGCCGCCTCGCGCAGGCGGCGCGGCCGGATCTCGAGGCCCACGAGCGTGCCGAAGGCCTTCTCGGCCGGCCCGCCCGTCGCGCGCCGGCGGCGCACCATCTCGGCGATCGCCTCGCGCTTCGGCAGCCGCGCCGTCGCCGTCTCGGTGACCGCGTCGACCCAGCCGTCGATGAGCGCGATGGTCGTCTCGAGCCGCGCGAGCGCCTCGACCTGCTCGGGCGTCTTCGGCGGGATGAGCGCGCCGCTCTTGAGCGCCTCGCGCAGCTCGTCCGGGTTCGTCGGGTCGAACGACTCCGCGAGCTCCTCGAGCCGGTCGACGTCGATGCGGATGCCCTCGGCGTACTCGCGCACGGCGGAGAGCACGTGCAGCCGCAGCCAGCGCGCGTGGTGGAACAGCCGCGCGTGGGCGAGCTCGCGCGCCGCCATCCAGATGCGGACCTGGTCCTCGGGGATCTCGAGCCCCTGCGCGGCGGCGCGCAGGTTGACGGGCAGCAGCGCCGCCGTGTCCTCGAGCAGCGGGAAGCCGAAGTCGCCGCCCGCGACGGTCTCGCCCGCGAGCTGGCCGACGACGTTGCCGAGCTGCATCGCGAACATCGTGCCGCCGACGTTGCGGAGGATGCGCTCGGCGCCCGCGAGCATCTCCTGCGCCTCCTCGGGCGCGTGCTCCTGCATCGCCCGGGTGAGCGCGTTCGCGATGCTGTTCGCGACCGGCTCGCTCATCTCCTGCCACACGGGGATCGTCGCGTCGACCCACTGCTGGCGGGAGAGCAGCCGCAGCTCGCCCGCGGCCGCGCCGATCTCGGTCGTCTCGCCGAGCCACAGCGCCGCGAGGTCGGCGGCCTGCCGCACGGCGTCGCGCTCGGCGCTCGACACCGAGCCCGGGTCGCGCTGGACGACCGCGGCGGCCTGCCGCTGCGCGGCGGACCAGTCGATCCCGTCGTCGGTGCGGGCGAGCGCCGCCTGCAGCTGCGCCATGAGCGCCTGCAGCTGCGCCGGATCGCTCGGGATGCCCGCGGCGCCGGCGAGGCGCGACGGATCGATCGGTCCCTGCCCGGAGAGGAACTGCTGCAGCATCTCCCGCAGCTCGTCCTCCGGGCGACGGTCCTCGGGCTCGTCAGGCATGCGACTACGCTAGCCCCAGCATGTCCGAGCCCGCCGGGTATCCGCCCATCCAGCCCTCCGCCGTCCGCGAACACCCGCTCCGGCCGAGGTTCCCGGATGTCCGGCCCCGCCGCGTCCGCCGCGCCGGCTGGGCCGGCCTCGCCGTCGCGGGCGCCGCATCCCTCGCGCTCACGTTCGTGCCGTCGCCGTACGTGGTGGAGGTGCCGGGCCCCACGTTCGACACGCTCGGCGCGACGGATGCGGGGGAGCTCATCGCGGTCCAGGGCGCCGAGACCTATCCGACCGAGGGCGAGCTGCGGCTGCTCACCGTGTCGCTGCTCGGCAACCCCCAGCGGCCGCTGTCGTGGGTGGACGTCGCCCAGGCCTACGTCGACCCGGCGCGCGGGATCATCCCGATGGACGCGGCGTTCCCGCCGTCGGTCTCCGTGCGGGAGTCGAACGAGGCGGGGCGCATCGAGATGCAGAACTCGCAGTCGGCGGCGGTCGCGGCGGCGCTGCTGCACCTCGGCGAGCCGGTCGAGAGCGACGTGCGCGTCGCGGGCGTCATCGACGGCTCGCCCGCTGACGGGCTCCTCGAGGAGGACGACCGCATCCTGCGCGTCAACGGCGACACAGCGTACGACGTCTACTCGATCCGCGCCTCCATCGCGGCGGCCGAGGGGCCGACGACGTTCGAGATCGAGCGCGACGGCCAGCCGCTCACCGTCGAGGTCACCCCGGCGACCGAGGGGCAGCAGCGCATCGTGGGCATCTACCCCGCGAACGAGTTCTCGTTCCCGTTCGAGGTCGACATCCAGCTGCCGAACGTCGGCGGCCCGAGCGCCGGCATGATGTTCGCGCTCGGCATCATCGACGAGCTCACCCCCGGCGCGATGACCGCCGGCACCCGCTGGGCGGGCACCGGCACGATTGCCGCGCTGGGCGACGTCGGGCCCATCGGCGGCATCGTGCAGAAGATGCACGGCGCGGTCGACGCCGGCGCGACGCACTTCCTCGCGCCCGAGGGCAACTGCGCCGAGGTCGTCGGCCACGTGCCGGAGGGCCTGACGGTCTACTCGGTCGCGACGCTCGACGAGGCGCTCGCCGCGATCGAGACCGTCGCGATGCAGGGCGACACCTCCGTCCTCCCCACGTGCGAGGCCGAGCCAGGCTCATAGGCGCGGCCGATAGCATGGCGGCTCAGCCCGACGAGCCCCCACGAGGAGCACAGCCGACGTGTCCGCCAACGCCGATCGCCCCATGCCGATGACCGCCCCGAGCCGGAGGCGCCCCTCGCCGCTGCTCGCCACCGTGCTGGTCGTGGGCGCGATCATCGCCGCGTTCGTCGTCTTCTCGGGCTTCTACGCCGACATCCTCTGGTTCGACCAGCTCGGCTTCCTGCAGGTGCTGCAGACGCGCTGGCTGTCGATGCTCGTGATGTTCGTGCTCGGATTCCTCGGCATGGCGGTGCCGCTCGCGCTCAGCGTGCAGATCGCGTTCCGCTCGCGGCCCGTGTACGCCCAGCTCAGCTCGCAGCTCGACCGCTACCAGGAGCTCGTCGAGCCGCTGCGGCGCGTGGGCATGTGGGCGATCCCGGCGGTGCTCGGGCTCTTCGCGGGCATCGCCTCGGCCTCGCAGTGGGAGACGGCGCAGCTGTGGCTGCACCGCAAGCCCTTCGGCGAGACCGACCCGCAGTTCGGCTTCGACATCGGCTTCTACGTCTTCGAGCTGCCCTTCTACCAGCAGGTCGTCGGCTTCGCGCTCGCCGTCCTGTTCATCTGCCTCGTCGCATCGCTCGCCACCTCCTACCTCTACGGCGCGATCCGCATCACGGGCCGCGAGTTCCGCATCTCCCGCTCCGCGCGCATCCAGCTCGCGGTCATCGCCGCCCTCTACATGCTCGCGCTCGGCGCCTCCATCTGGCTCGGCCAGTACGCGTCGCTCGCGCAGCCCTCGCAGGGCTTCCTGGCGGCCGGTGCGGGCTACACCGAGGTGAACGCGAGCATCCCCGGCGCGCAGATCATGGCCGGCATCGCGGCGCTCGTCGCGGTCTTCTTCATCGTCACCGCGGTCATCGGCCGCTGGCGGATCGCGATCGTCGGCACCGCGCTGCTCGTGGCGTCGTCGCTCGTCGTCGGCGTCGCGTACCCGGCGATCGTGCAGCGCTTCCAGGTCGACCCGAGCCCCGTGACGTTCGAGGCCGAGTACATCCAGCGGAACATCGACGCGACCCGTGCCGCGTGGGGCGTCGACGAGATGATCGAGACGCCCTCGGCCGCGAGCACCGACGCCGAGCCGGGGGCGCTGCGCGCCGACGCCGAGACGACGGCGAACATCCGCATCATCGACCCGGCGCTCGTGACCGACGCGTTCGCGAACCTGCAGGAGTACCGGCCGTACTACGGCTTCGGCGACCAGCTCGACGTCGACCGCTACCAGATCGACGGCGAGACGACCGACACCGTCATCGCGGTGCGCGAGCTCGACCTCTCCGGCCTCGACGAGGACAGCTGGTACAACCGCCACATCCGCTACACGCACGGCTACGGCGTCGTCGCGGCGTACGGCAACCAGCGCGGCCCGGAGGGCCAGCCGGTGTTCCTCCAGGCGGGCATCCCGACGAGCGGCGCGCTCGGCGAGTACGAGCCGCGCGTGTACTTCGGCGAGTCGACGCCCGACTACTCCATCGTCGGCGGTCCCGAGGGCGCCGACCCGATCGAGCTCGACTACCCGCGCTCGACCGAGGAGGGCAGCGGCAACGCGATGACGACGTTCTCGGGCGACGGCGGGCCGAAGCTCGACAGCATCCTCAACCGGCTCGTGTACGCGATCAAGTTCCAGTCGGAGCAGATCATCCTCTCCGACGCCGTGAACGACGACTCGCAGATCCTCTACGACCGGCACCCGCGCGAGCGCGTCGCGGAGGTCGCCCCGTACCTCACGCTCGACACCGACACCTATCCGGCCGTCGTTGACGACCGGCTCGTGTGGATCGTCGACGGCATGACGACCTCGTCGTCCTTCCCGTACTCGTCCCACCGCTCGGTCGCGCAGACGATCGTCGACAGCACCAACCCGAACCCCGGCTTCACGCCCGGCGACGTCGTGAACTACATGCGCAACTCCGTGAAGGGCGTCGTGGATGCGTACGACGGCTCGGTCACGCTGTACGCGTGGGACACGGAGGACCCGATCCTGCAGGCGTGGCAGGAGATCTATCCCGGCACGATCCGGCCGATGAGCGAGATGTCGGGCGACCTCATGAGCCACGTGCGCTACCCGGCCGACCTCTTCAAGCTGCAGCGCAACATCCTCGGCGACTACCACGTCACGAGCCCCGCGACGTTCTTCTCGGGCGAGGACCAGTGGACGACGCCCGCCGACCCGACCGTGCAGACGACCGGGCAGACGACCCCGCCGCCGCAGCCGCCGTACTACCTGACGATGTCGGTGAACGGGCAGGATCCGGCGTTCACGCTGTACTCGACGTTCATCCCGCGCGACGGCCGCGAGGTCCTCTACGGCTATCTCTCCGTGAACGCCGACGCCGGCAGCACGGACGGCGAGGTGGCCGACACGTACGGCCAGCTCACGCTGCAGATGCTGCCGAAGGAGGACTCGATCCCCGGCCCCGGCCAGGTGCAGAACAACTTCGACACCGACAACGAGGTGTCCCTGCAGCTGAACATCCTGCAGGAGGGCTCCACCGAGGTCATCAACGGCAACCTGCTGACGCTGCCCGTCGGCGGCGGCCTGCTGTACGTGCAGCCGGTGTACCTGCGCTCGACGGGCGCGACGTCGTTCCCGGTGCTGCGGAAGATCCTCGTGGCCTTCGGCGATGAGATCGCGTTCGAGGACACGCTCGACGAGGCACTCGACTCGCTCTTCGGCGGCGACTCCGGTGCTGACGCGGGGGACTCGGACGTCGACCCGTCGACCCCGGAGCCCGACCAGCCGGGCGACCCGGACGCCGGGCTGCAGGCGCAGCTCGACGCGGCGCTCCAGGAGGCCGTGACGGCGATCCAGGAGCAGCAGGCCGCGTACGCCTCCGGCGACCTCGTCGCGGCCGCGGAGGCGCAGGTGCGGCTCAACGCGGCCGTGCAGCGCGCGGTCGACCTGTCGGCGCAGATCGAGGGCACGGCGGTGCCCGAGGGCGCGCCTGAGCAGTCCGCGCCGCCGCAGGAGCCGGCGACGACGGAGACGACCGCCCCGTAGCCGCCCGGTTTGCCGTTCCCCCTCGCGGCTGATAGAGTCTCTTCTTGTGCCGCGGGGTGGAGCAGCTCGGTAGCTCGCCGGGCTCATAACCCGGAGGTCGCAGGTTCAAATCCTGTCCCCGCAACGAAGTCCGCGAACTGCGGCACACGAAGAGGCGCCCGAGAGGGCGCCTCTTCTGCGTCTGCCTGCAGCGAGGCGCCCGAGAGGGCGCCTCTTCTGCGTCTGCCTGCAGAAGAGGCGCCCGAGAGGGCGCCTCTTCTGCGTCCGGGGCCATCGCCTTGAGCGCGCTCTACCGTGGCCTCCGGTCGCGGCGTACGGTGACCCGCATGGGCTTCGCGGTCTCCGCCGACGCGTACGACCGGTTCATGGGCCGGTTCTCGCGACCGCTCGCCGCGGTCTTCGCCGACTTCGCCGGCGTCGCCGGCGGCAGCGCCCTCGACGTCGGCAGCGGCACCGGCGCGCTCACCGAGGAGCTGCTCGCGCGCGGTGCGTCGGTGTCGGCGATCGACCCGTCCGAGTCGTTCGTCGCCGCGATGCGTGAGCGGTTCCCCGGCGCGGAGGTCGCGCAGGGGCGCGCCGAGGCGCTGCCGTTCGACGACGGGCGGTTCGACGCGGCGCTCGCGCAGCTCGTCGTGCACTTCATGGCGGATGCGGCGGCGGGCGTCGGGGAGATGGCCCGCGTCACGCGGGCGGGCGGCACCGTCACCGCGTGCGTGTGGGACCACGCGACCGGCCCGCTCGGCACGTTCTGGGCCGCGGTCGCCGCGCTGCACGACGGTCCGGGACGACCGCCGTCCGAGGCGGCGCGCGTGGGGTCCCACCGCGGCGACCTCGAGCGCCTGCTCGTCGGCGCAGGGCTCGGCGACGTGCGCGAGGCGCCGATCGCGGTGCGCGTGCGCTTCGGCTCCTTCGATCAGTGGTGGGCGCCGTTCGAGCTCGGCGTGGGCCCGGCCGGCGACCACGTCGCGGGCCTCGACGGCGCCGGGCGCGAGCGGCTGCGGCTCGCGTGCCGCGACCGGCTGCCGGACCCGCCGTTCGAGGTGGAGGCGACCGCCTGGTCGGCCCGGGGCATCCGCCCCTGACTCCGCGGCTACTCGAAGAGGCCGCCGAGGCCGCCGCCGCTCGAGACGCCGCCGTTCGAGCCCGACACCTGCTGCCTGCCCTCGCTCGGCTGCACGACGACGAAGCCCGGGCCGTGGAACGCGAGCTGGAACGCCTCGCCCGTGCCGCCGCGCAGCATCGAGCGCATGTTCATGCTGCTCACGACGCTCGGGCTCAGGTTCGCCGACCAGCACACCGCGGCGTTCGGGTCGACGAAGGTCGGCTGCCGCGAGCAGTCGAGCAGCATCGGGCTGCCCTCGCACGCGACGCCGACCGTGCCGCGACCGCCGATCTCGACGTTGAAGAGCCCGCCCGCCATGACGTTGCCGCTGCGCAGCATCCGGATGTCCCACTGCAGATGGGGGTCGAAGGCGAGCAGGTTCTTGCCGCTCACCGAGAGCCCCTCGTCCTCGAGCTGCACCGTGAAGACGTTCGCGGCGTCGCGCGCGAGGAAGACCTCGCCCTGGCCGCGCACCCGCATGAGCGGCGCTCCCTCGCCCGTGACGAGCTTCTTGAGCATGCGCGCGGCTCCCGCGCCCTCGTGCTGGAACTCCATCTGCCCCTGGTAGGCGACCATCGCTCCCTTCGCCGCGAGCACGTCGGCACCGTGCCCGATCGAGATGCGCAGCATCTTGCTCGACTGCTTGACCCAGCGCTCGGTCGACTGCGCCTCCTGGTTCGCCTCGGCGAACAGCTCCGATCTCATGCCTCTCCCTCCAGGGCCCGCTCGAGCCGCTCGACCTTGCCGTCGAGCTCGCCCGTCCGACCGGGGCGGATGTCGGCCTTCAGGACGAGGGATGCGCGCGGCGAGAGGGCGAGGACGGCGTCGGTCGCGCGGCGCACGACCGCGAACACCTCGTCCCACTCGCCCTCGATCGTCGTGAACATCGCGTCGGTGCGATGCGGCAGCCCGCTCTCGCGCACGACCCGCACGGCCGCGGCGACCGCGTCGTGCACGGAGCCGTCGGGGCCGGCGGTGCCGGGCGCGACAGAGAATGCGACGAGCATGGTGCTCCCTTCGTCGGTCGCATCCTCGCATCCGCCGGGCCGCGCGCGCCAGCGCGGCGCACCGGCCCCGCTGCGCCGGTCGCCGCTCGCCGTAGGCTGGGCGCATGAGCGAGGGCATGCTGACGGCGGCGGCGGTGCAGCTCGCCCCGACCGAGGACGTCGAGGCGAACCGCACCGCGGCCGCCCGCTGGATCGATCGCGCCGCCGATCGGGGCGCGCGCCTCATCGTGCTCCCCGAGTACGCGCAGCACTGCTCGGCCGACCTCGCCGCGACCGCCCCCGCGGCCGCCGAGCCGCTCGACGGCCCGTTCGTCTCGATGCTCGTCGAACGGGCTGCCGCCCACGAGGCGCTCGTCGTCGCGGGCCTCGTGGAGCGCCACGACGACGGCGTGAGCAACACCGTCGTGGCCGTCGACGCATCCGGCATCAGGACGGCGTACCGCAAGGTGCACCTCTACGACGCGTTCGGCTCGCGCGAGTCCGACTGGCTCACGCCCGGCGACCCCGCGCAGCTGCCGGTCGTCGACGCGCTCGGCACGCGCATCGGCATCGAGACCTGCTACGACCTGCGCTTCCCCGAGGCCACGCGACGGCTCATGGATGCGGCGGCCGACGTCGTCGTCATCCCCGCCGAGTGGGTGCGCGGGCCGCAGAAGGAGCGGCACTGGACGACGCTCGTCACGGCGCGCGCGATCGAGTCGACCGCGCACATCGTGGCGGCCGACCAGGCGCCGCCGCTCGGCGTCGGCTGCTCGCTCATCGTCGACCCGATGGGGATCCCGCTCGCGGCGCTCGGCGACGGCGAGGGCATCGCGCTCGCGCAGCTCGACCCCGAGGCGACCGCCGCGACCCGGCGGCGCAACCCGTCGCTCGCGAACCGCCGATACCGCGTGGCGTGACGCTCAGCCGGCGGGCTGCAGCGCCGCGCCCTTGAGGCTCGCGAGCTGCTCGGCGGCACGGTGGAGCGTGTCGTCGGACTTGCAGAACGCGAAGCGCATCGTCGAGCGCAGGTCTCGGCGCGAGGGCCGCGCGAACGCGGCCAGGGGCACGCCGACGACGCCGGCGAGCTCCGGCAGCCGCCGCGCGAGCGCACCGGCGTCGTCGATCCCGAGCGGCGCGGCGTCGGCGAGGACGAAGTAGCCGGCCATCGCGTCGTTGACGGCGAAGCCCGCCTTGCGGAGGCCGCGCGTGAGGATGTCGCGCTTGCGGGCGAACGAGTCGACGATCGTCTCGAAGTGCTCGTCCGGCAGCCGCAGGCCGACCGCGACGGCCGGCTGGAAGGGCGCGCCGTTGACGAACGTGAGGTACTGCTTCACCGCGGTGATGTGCGCGATCCGCTCGGGCGCGGCCATGATCCAGCCGATCTTCCAGCCGGTGACGGAGAAGGTCTTGCCGGCCGACGAGATCGACACGAGCCGGTCGCGCGCGGACTGCAGGGTCCCGATCGGCACGTGCCGCTCGTCGTAGACGAGGTGCTCGTACACCTCGTCGGTGACGATGAGCGCGTCGCGCCGCTCCGCGACGCGCACGATCGCCCGCATCGCCTCCTCGGTGAAGACGGTGCCCGTCGGGTTGTGCGGGGAGTTCACGAGGATCATGCGGGTGCGCGGGCTCGTCGCCCGCAGGAGCCGGTCGGGGTCCGGCTGGAAGTCGGGCGCCATGAGCGGCACGGGCACGAGCACGGCGCCGGCGAGCGCGGCGACCGCCGCGTAGGCGTCGTAGTAGGGCTCGAAGACCACGACCTCGTCGCCGGGGCTGAGGTAGGCGAGCATCGTCGCGGCGAGCGCCTCCGTGGCGCCCGCGGTGATGAGCACGTCGCCGCGCCCGAGCCCGATCCCGTAGAAGCGCCGCTGGTGCTCGACGATCGCGTCGATGAGCTCCGGCGCGCCGCGGCCCGGCCCGTACTGGTTGCGGCCGTGGTCGATCGCATGCTTCGCGGCGTCGAGCACGGCTCGGGGGCCGTCCTCGTCCGGGAACCCCTGCCCGAGGTTGAGCGCGCCGGTGCGGCTCGCGAGCGCCGTCATCTCGGCGAAGATCGTGGGCGCCAGCGCGCCGTCGGCGCCGAGCAGCCCTGCGCCCGCCGCCGTGCGCTGCCATGGTGCCTGATGCATGCTCCGACGCTACTCGCTCCCCGGTGCGAACGGACGACATTGCGATCGCTGAGGAATCGCATGGATTCGAGTGGCATCGTCGAGGGCATGACGAACCCGTACGACCCCGCGCAGCCCGCCCGGACCCCCCACGACCGCGTGCCCAACCCGATGGCGCCGCCCGCCGCGCAGCCGTTCGGGCAGCCGTCGTGGGGCGGCGCGCCGGCGTCGACGCCCGCGCCGTCGTACGGCCTCCCTGGCCGGTCTCGTATACACATCTGACGCTGCCGACCACCCCTTACC
>NZ_JANQCH010000077.1 GCF_024723325.1 Agrococcus sp. HG114 | reverse complement strand
GCGGCGGATGCGTCGGCGCGCGTCGCGTCGCCGGCCGCGGTCGCGCCCGGGTCGGCGAGGCCCGGCTCGTGGCCCGGCTCCTGCTCTGCGGCAGCGGGCTCGTGCGCGTCGCCGGGTGCAGCATCGGCCGGGGCCGCCTCGACTGGCGTCCCGGCGGCCGGGGCCGCCTCGTGCGCCTGGTCGGCCGCGGCATCCGCCGTCGCCGCCGGCGCTGCTGCGGCTGCCTTCCGGCGGGTCGTGGCGCGCTTGCGCTTGGGCTTCTCGGTCGGCTGCTCGCCGCTAGGCGTCTCGCCGCCGCTCGCGGCCTCTGCGGCCTCCGGCTGCTCGGGAGCCGTCGTCGGCTCTTCGGGGAGGGTCGTGTCGTTGTCCACCATCGCTGGCGCGCTCCTGCCGCAACCGGCGCCGCCGGTCGCAATCTCTGTCGCATCCGGGGCGCGCCCCGGCGCGAAATCCTTCCTGCCGCTCCCTCGCGGGAGCTGCCCGGGTCGGCGGTGCCGCCCGGAAAACCTGTGCGAGCGCCCGTCGGACGCTGCGGGAAGTCTACCCTACGCGCTCCGGGCGGCCGCTGCGGCGACCCGTCACGGCAGCACGACCCGCACCGCGAGCACGATGAATCCCAGTGCGGCGACGAGCGTGCCGATGATCGCGAGCCACCCGTGCGGGTGCACGCGGCGGCCGATGCGGGCGCCGACGAGCACGAGCGTCGTGAGGTAGAGGCCCGAGAGCCCCTCGAGGATGAGCATGAGCACGAGCACGTCGCCGAGCGGCGTCGGGGACGCGGGATCGATGAACTGCAGGAAGAACGAGGCGAGGAACAGGATCGCCTTGGGGTTCAGCAGGCTCGTCACGAGCGCGGTGCGGAACGGGCGCAGCCGGGGCTGGGCGATGATCGGGTTGGGTGCGGTCGGGGGGCTGATGGGGCTCTCGGTCGGCTGAGGCTCGGGCGCGCGACGCAGCTTGGCCCGCACTCGGGCGATGGCGCTGCGGACGAGGCCGAGCGCGAGCCAGCCGAGGTAGAGCGCGCCCGCCCACATGAGCACCGTGTACACGACGGGGTTCGCCGAGAGCGCCTGCGCCGAGAGCACGGCGAGCACCATGAGGATCGCGTCGCCGAGGAAGACGCCGAGCATCGCGCGGAACCCGGGCCCCCTGCCGCCGCGCAGCGCCATCGTCGCGACGTAGAGGCTGTTGGCGCCGGGGAGCAGCACGATGACGACCGCTCCCAAGGTGAATGCTGTGAGTGTCGCGGCATCGAAGCTCATCGCTCCCCCAGCCTGAGAGGATGCTGTGCAGGAGGCACCATGTCTGATTCTCGTCCAGCCCACATCGCCGCGCCCGTCTGGCTCGGCGTGCTGCTCATCGTCACGGGGCTCGCGGGCCTGCTGGGCGCCTTCTCGCTCTCGGTCGAGCGCGTCGAGCTGCTGCTGAACCCGCAGGAGTCGCTCGGCTGCGACCTCAACCCGTTCCTGACGTGCTCGGGCGCGATGGAGTCGGAGCAGGGCAGGATCTTCGGCTTCCCGAACCCCTTCATCGGGCTCATGGCGTTCCCGGCTCCGATCATCATGGGGGCGCTGACGCTCGGTCGCGTCGCGATGCCGCGGTGGGTGTGGACGGTCTTCTCGATCGGCGTGCTCGGCGGGCTCGTGCTCGTGCTGTGGCTCGCGCAGCAGTCGATCTTCGTGCTGGGCTTCGTGTGCCCGTGGTGCTTCCTCGTGTGGATGGCGATGTACGCGATGGCGTTCCCGCTGTGGACCTGGGCGTTCGGCGCGGGGGCGCTGCCGGCGCCGGCGGGCCTGCGCCGCACCGCCGCGCGCTTCTCGTCGTGGGGCTGGGTGCTCTCGCTCGCGCTCGCGGTGATCGTCGTCGTGACGATCATGGTGCAGCTGCCGGGCATCCCCCGCTTCCTGTTCTCCTTCTAGGAGCGGGCGCGGGGGCCCTCCGTCAGTCGAACCAGAGCGCGAGCTCGCGCGCGGCCGACTCCTCGGAGTCGGAGCCGTGCACGAGGTTCTGCTGCACCTTGAGCCCCCAGTCGCGGCCGAGGTCGCCGCGGATCGTGCCGGGCGCGGCGGCCGTCGGGTCGGTCGTGCCGGCGAGCGAGCGGAAGCCCTCGATCACGCGGTCGCCCTCGAGGCGGATCGCGACCGACGGGCCCGAGAGCATGAACTCGACGAGCGGCTCGAAGAAGGGCTTCCCGCGGTGCTCGTCGTAGTGCTGCTCGAGCCGGTCGCGGTCGGGCTGCACGAGCCGCAGGTCGGCGATGCGGTACCCCTTGGCCTCGATGCGGGCGAGGATCGCTCCGGTCAGCTGCCGCTGGACGCCGTCGGGCTTGATGAGGACGAGGGTGCTCTGCATGCGTGCCAGCCTATCGAGCCGCTCGCCGCCCCTCCGCGCCCGGCGCCGGGGCTAGGGGGCGCCGGGGGCGCCGCGCGGGTCGAGCCCTGCGGCGCGCCGCTGCCGCTCGATGCCGCGCGCCTTGACGAAGCAGAAGACCCACAGCCCGACGAGCACGAGCGCGACGAAGCCCCACAGCGGCTCGAACACCGCGAGCGCGGCGACCGCGGCCTGGAGCCCGAGGCTCACGACCCAGCCCCAGGGGCGCGCCAGGAGCGGCATGGTGGCGATCAGCAGCACGCCGACGATCGTGAACGCGACGGGCGCGGGCCAGTCGCGCGTCACGCCCCACGCGGCGAGCCCGCCGAACACGAGCCCCGCGACCTCGAGGCCGTGGACGATGCGCAGGAGCGCCTCCATCGCGCCGCGCGCGGGCCGGGGCCTCCGCGGCGTCGCCTGCTCGCTCATCGCTGCTCCTCCTCGTCGGTGACCTCGATCGTCGCCGCCTGCCGGCGCGCGTCGGCGCGCACGAGCCAGCCGGCCTCGCGCGCGTGGCCGAGCACGTCGCCGAGCAGCGTGATCGAGCCGGTCACGACGACCGCGCCGCCGCGGTCCGTCGCCGCCTCGCGCGCGGTCTCGACCGCGGTCTCGAGGTCGGGCTCCACGACGACCCGATCGGCGCCGAGCACCGCGACCGCGTCCGCGGCGAGCGCGTCGGCGTCGAGCGCGCGCTCCGACGTCGACTGGGTGATGATCGCCTCGTCGATCACGGGCTCGAGCTCTGCGAGCACGCCCCGAGCGTCCTTGCCGGCGAGCACCCCGAGCACGAGCGTCACGCGCTCGAGGCCGAAGAACTCGCCGAGCGCCGCCTTGAGCGCCGCCGCGCCGTGCGGGTTGTGGGCGGCGTCGAGGATGACGAGCGGATGCGCGCCCACGGCGTCGAGGCGGCCGGGCGAGGTCGCCGCGGCGAGGCCGTCGGCGAGCACCTCGGCGGTCATCGCGTGCGAGCCGCCGCCGAGGAACGCCTCGACGGCGACGAGCGCGAGCGCCGCGTTCGCGCCCTGGTGCGCGCCCATGAGCGGGACGAGCTGATCGATGTACTCGGCCGCGAGGCCGCGCACGGTGATGAGCTGCCCGCCGACGGCGACGGCCTGCGACGCGAGGGCGAAGTCGCGCCCCTCGACGAGCAGGCGCGCGCCGACCTCAGCCGAGCGCGCCTCGAGCACCGCGAGCGCCGACGGCTCCTGCGCGGCGGAGACGACGATCGCGTCGGGCTTGATGATGCCCGCCTTCTCGCGCGCGATCGCCTCGACGGTCGAGCCGAGCCGGTTGGTGTGGTCGAGCGCGATCGGCGTGATGACCGCGACGTCGCCGTCGGCGACGTTCGTCGAGTCCCACGTGCCGCCCATGCCGACCTCGAGCACCGCGACGTCCACCGGCGCATCCGCGAGCACCGAGAGCGCGAGCACCGTGAACGCCTCGAAGAACGTGAGCCGGCGCTCCCCCGCCGCCTCGAGCTCGGCGTCGACGAGCTCGAGCACCGGCGCGACGTCGTCGTAGCCGGCGGCGAACGCCTCGTCGGAGACGGGCTCGCCGTCGATCATGATGCGCTCGTTGACGCGCTCGAGGTGCGGGCTCGTCAAGAGGCCCGTGCGCAGCCCGTGCGCGCGCAGCAGGGCATCGGCGATGCGGGCGGTCGAGCCCTTGCCGTTCGTGCCGGTGATGTGGATCACGCGGTACGAGCGCTGCGGGTCGCCGAGCAGCTCGACGGCGCGCCGGGTCGCCGCGATGC
This sequence comes from Agrococcus sp. HG114, assembly GCF_024723325.1. Taxonomy (GTDB): domain Bacteria; phylum Actinomycetota; class Actinomycetes; order Actinomycetales; family Microbacteriaceae; genus Agrococcus. Next base: position 6,551 of record NZ_JANQCH010000077.1, on the reverse strand, counting down.
GCGGCTCGACGGCCTGCTCCCCCGCGCGCGCGAGCAGCGCCTCGTACGCGGCCTGTGCCGCCTCGCGGTGCTCGAGCGACTCGAGGATGCGGTCGTCGACCTCGTCGTGCTCGCTCACGCGCCCACCTCCACGCGGCCGGCGTCGACCCGCTCGATCGCGATCGCGAGCGGCGAGCCGTCGCCCACGCGGTGCGCGGAGCGCGCGTCGGCGAGCTCGCCCATCGTGTCGTCGACGCGGTCGAGCGCGAGCTCGACCGCGAGCGTCTCGGCCATCACGAGCTCCCGGTTCGCCTCGAGCGCCCGCACGCCGTGCTCGTCGGAGCCGAGCTGCAGGCGGATGCGGTCCGACACGTCGAGCCCCGCCTCCTTGCGCGCCTGCTGCACCGCCCGCACGACGTCGCGCGCGAGCCCCTCGGCCTCGAGCTCGGGCGTCGTCGCGGTGTCGAGCACGACGAACCCGCCGCCCGGCAGGAAGCCGACCGCCGCGGTCTCGTCGGCGACCTCGAGCGCGAGCTCGAACTCGCCCGGCTCGAGCGCGATGCCGCCGGCGGTCACGGCGTCGCCGTCGACCGACCAGTCGCCCGCGCGCGCGGCCTGGATCGCGCGCTGCACGTCCTTCCCGAGCCGCGGCCCGGCGGCGCGCGCGTTGACCTGCAGGCGGCGCGAGATGCCGTAGCGCTCGAGCGAGCCCTCGTCCGCCGCCTCGAGCACGACCTGGCGGACGTTGAGCTCGTCCTGCAGCACCGCGCGGAACGGCGCCACGTCGACGTCGCCGACGACCGTGAGGCTCGGCAGCGGCAGCCGCACGCGCTTCCGCGCGTGCTTCCGCAGCGCGTTCCCGACGCTCGCGATCGCGCGCACGGCATCCATCTGCCGCACGAGCTCCTCGTCGGCGGGCAGCTCCGCGGCGTCGGGCCAGTCGGTGAGGTGCACCGAGCGGCCGCCCGTGAGCCCCTTCCAGACCTCCTCCGTCACGAGCGGCGAGAGCGGCGCGGCGATGCGCGTGAGCGTCTCGAGCACCGTCCAGAGCGTGTCGAACGCCTCGGATCCCGAGCCGTCGGCGGCCACGCCCTCCCAGAAGCGGTCACGCGAGCGGCGCACGTACCAGTTCGTGAGCACGTCGAGGAACTCCCGCACCGCCCAGGTCGCACCCGTGGCGTCGAGCCGCTCGAGCGCATCCGTCGCCGTCTCGACCGTCTTCCGCAGCTTCGCGAGGATGTAGCGGTCGAGCACGTCGGCGGATGCGGTGGACCGCTGCGCGAGGTACGGCGCGCCATCGGCGGCGCGGTTCGCGTAGGTCGCGAAGAAGTACCACGTCGACCACAGCGGCAGGTGGAACTGGCGCAGCGCCTCGCGGATGCCCTCCTCCGAGACGACGAAGTTGCCGCCGCGGAGGATCGAGCCCTGCAGCAGGTTCCAGCGCACCGCATCCGACCCGTACGCGTCGAACGACTCGTTCACGTCGGGGTAGTTGCGGCGCGACTTCGACGCCTTGAAGCCGTCGTCGCCGAGGATGATGCCGTGGCTGATGACGTTCTCGAACGCCGGCCGCCCGAAGAGCGCGACCGAGAGCACGTGCATGACGTAGAACCAGCCGCGCGTCTGCCCGATGTACTCGACGATGTAGTCGGCGGGGCTGTGCTCGGCGAACCACTCCTCGTTCTCGAACGGGTAGTGGAACTGCGCGAACGGCATCGAGCCGGAGTCGAACCACACGTCGAGCACGTCGGGGATGCGCCGCATCGTCGAGCGGCCGGTCGGGTCGTCGGGGTTCGGGCGCGTGAGCTCGTCGATCGCCGGCCGGTGCAGGTCGGTCGGGCGCACGCCGAAGTCGCGCTCGAGCTCGTCGAGCGAGCCGTACACGTCGACGCGCGGGTGGTTCGGGTCGTCGCTCTTCCAGACCGGGATGGGGCTGCCCCAGTAGCGGTTGCGGCTGATCGACCAGTCGCGCGCGCCCTCGAGCCACTTGCCGAACTGGCCGTGCTTCACGTTCTCGGGCACCCACGTGATCTGCTCGTTCGCGGCGAGCAGGTCGTCCTTGAACTCGGTCACGCGCACGAACCAGCTCGAGACCGCCTTGTAGATGAGCGGGTTGCGGCAGCGCCAGCAGTGCGGGTACGAGTGCACGTACGAGGCCTGGCGCAGCACGCGGCCGGCGTCCTTCAGCAGCTTCGAGAGCGGCTTGTTCGCCTCGAACACCTGCTGGCCCGCGACCGGCGGGACGCTCTCGAGGAACCGGCCGCCGTCGTCGACCGACAGGATGGTGGGGATGCCCGCGGCGGTCGCGACGCGCTGGTCGTCCTCGCCGTACGCGGGCGCCTGGTGCACGATGCCCGTGCCCTCGCCGGTCGCGACGTAGTCGTCGGCGAGCACGCGGAAGGCGCGCTCGGTGCCCCACACGGCCGCGTCGGTGTAGAAGTCGAACAGCGGCTCGTACTCGAGCCCCGCGAGCTCGGCGCCCGGGAGCGTGCGCTCGACGGCGGCGAGCGCCTCCTCGGCGGAGTCGTAGCCGAGGTCCTTGAAGTAGCCGGGCACCGTCGCGGTGGCGAGCAGGAACGGGCCCTCGCCCGCGCTCGTGCCGCTCGGGCCGGCGGGCACGACCGAGTACTCGACCTCGGGGCCGACCGCGAGCGCGAGGTTCGTCGGGAGGGTCCACGGCGTCGTCGTCCACGCGAGCGCCGACACGCCCGACAGGCCCGCCGCATCCGCCGCCTCGCCGCGCAGCGGGAACGTGACCGTGAGCGTCGTGTCCTGGCGCTCCTGGTAGACGTCGTCGTCCATGCGGAGCTCGTGGTTCGACAGCGGCGTCTCGTCGCGCCAGCAGTACGGCAGCACGCGGTAGCCCTCGTAGGCGAGGCCCTTGTCGTGCAGGGTCTTGAAGGCCCAGATGACGCTCTCCATGTAGGAGAGGTCGAGCGTCTTGTAGCCGCCCTCGAAGTCGACCCAGCGCGCCTGGCGGGTGACGTAGTCCTCCCACTCGTCGACGTACTGCAGCACCGACTCGCGCGCCTTCGCGTTGAAGACGTCGACGCCCATCGCCTCGATCTCCGACTTCTCGGTGATGCCGAGCTGCTTCATGGCCTCGAGCTCGGCGGGCAGGCCGTGGGTGTCCCAGCCGAACACGCGCGGCACCTGCTTGCCGCGCATGGTGTGGAAGCGCGGGAAGACGTCCTTCGCGTAGCCGGTGAGGAGGTGGCCGTAGTGCGGCAGGCCGTTCGCGAACGGCGGGCCGTCGTAGAAGACCCACTCGGGGCAGCCCTCGCGCTGCTCGACCGACGCCCGGAAGGTGTCGTCGCCCTTCCAGAAGGCGAGGATGCCGCGCTCGAGCGCGGGCAGGTCGGGGCTCGCCACGACGTCGGCGCCCTGGTCGGCGCCGCTCGCGAGCGGGTAGCGGGGCTGGTCGTTCACGCTGGTCTCCTGCATCCTGTGTGCTCTCGGATGCGGGGACGCTCTCGCGCGGTACCACCCCGCTTGCCGATCCGCCCTACGGGGATCGGCCGCTCGTCGCCTTGCGGCCCTGGGCCCGTCGCCGTGCCCGCGGCTGTCACGGGCCTGCCCCGTCCGGATCTACTGAGCGCCTGCGCCCCTCTCGGTGCGCTCCGCCGTTCTCCCGACCGCTCCCCGGTGATGGCCGGATCGATGCGTGTGGGGCGATCCTACCGCGACTCGCCCCGCAGCGTCACGCTCCCCGCGCTCACCTCGACCGCGATGGTCGACGCCGCGCGACGGTCGTCGGTCACGTCGATCTCGGCGCTGCCGGCCGACACGTCCTCGGTCACCGCGTACTCGCCGTCGGGGATGGCGAGCTCGATCGCGCCCGCGCTCACCTGCGCGTCGATCGAGTCGGGCTGGTCGCCGGTGAGCGCGCCCACCACGCGGCCGGCGCTCACGTCGAGCACGACGGCGCGGGGCGAGTCGACCGCGAGTCGGGCCTCGCCGGCCGAGATGCGCACGTCGAGCTCGTCGGCGGTGCCGCCGAGGTCGGCGCTGCCCGCGCTCAGCTGCAGCTCGGCGCGGCCCCAGTCCGCGCTCGCGGCGAAGCTGCCGGCGGAGATGTCGGTGACGAGGGCGAGCCCGCTGCGCTCGAGCGCCTCCGGCAGCGTGAGCGTGACCTGCTCGTCGCCGAAGCCGCGGTCGCCGAAGCGGAAGATGCCGGCGCCGAAGCCGTCCCAGCGCCAGCCGGTCTCGACGACGAGGGCGTCGCCCGAGCGCTCGAGGCGCCACTGCTGCACGGGGCCGCCGGTCGACGACGCCACGAGCGTCGCCTCGTCGACGTCCGCGAAGACGACGTCGAAGTCGGCCGCGGAGCTCGTCACCCGCAGCTCGCGGGCGCCGTCGGCGTCCGCGCTCCACGTCTGGTCGGTCGCGCCGTGCGCGGCGACGCCGTCGACGACGCCGCCGCCGATCGCGAACACGCCCGCGATCGCGCCGAGCACGACGAGCACGATGCTGATCGCGCGGCCGGCCGCGCGGATGGGGGTGGGGGTGGTCATCGGATGCCTCCGGTCGCGTCGGGTGCGCTGCGCGGGTCGGTGCGCGGCGCGTCGAGGTGGGCGAGCACGGCGAGCACGCGACGGTTGCCGTCGTCCGGCTCGAGCTCGAGCTTCTGGAAGACCGCGGAGATGTGCTTCTCGACACTGCCCGCGGAGATGTAGAGGCGGTCGGCGATCGCCTGGTTCGACGACCCCTCGGCCATGAGGGCGAGCACCTGGCGCTCGCGGGGCGTGAGCCGCTCCATGCGGGTGTCGCGCCGGCGGCGCGCGAGCAGCTGGCTGACGACCTCCGGGTCGAGCACCGTGCCGCCCGCGGCGACCTGCTCGATCGCCCGCAGGAAGTCGCCGATGTCGGCGACCCGGTCCTTCAGCAGGTAGCCGAAGCCCGCGGGGCCGCTCGCGATGAGGTCGGCCGCGTAGCGCTCCTCGACGTACTGCGACAGCACGAGCACCCGCGGGCGGTCGCCGCGGCTGCGGATCCCGATCGCGGCGAGGATGCCCTCGTTCGTGCGCGTCGGCGGCATCCGCACGTCGAGGATGGCGAGGTCGGGGTCGGTGCACTGCACCGCGGCCTCGAGGGCCGTGGCGTCGGGCAGCTGCGCGACGACGTCGTGGCCGGCGTCGGTGAGCAGCCGCGCGATGCCCTCGCGGAGGAGGACGGAGTCCTCGCAGATCAGGATGCGCACGGGACGTCCACCTCGATCGCGGTCGGGCCCCCGGCGGGGCTGGAGAGGGTCAGGGTGCCGCCGACGCCGGCGACGCGGCTCGCGAGGCCGTCGATGCCGCCGCCGGGCTGGCGCACCGCGCCGCCGACGCCGTCGTCCTCGACGCGCGCCCACAGGGACTGCTCGCGGGTGCGGATGGCGACGCGGATGCGGCTGGCCCGCGCGTGCTTCTGCGCGTTCGTGATGCCCTCGGCGATCGCGAAGTACACGGCGGTCTCGCTCTCGCGCGAGCAGCGGCGGTCGAGCCGGGCGTCGACCTCGACGGGGATGGCGCTGCGCGCCGCGAGCGCCGACACCGCGGCGTCGAGGCCCCGGTCGTCGAGCACGGCCACGTGGATGCCGCGCGCGACCTGGCGCAGCTCGGTCACGGCGTTCTTCGACGACGCGTGCGCCTCGTCGATGAGCCGCTTCGCGCCCTCGGGGTCGCTCTCGATGCGGTCGCGGGCCATGCCGAGCTGCATCGCGATGGACACGAGGCGCGGCTGCACGCCGTCGTGGAGGTCGCGCTCGATGCGCGTCCGGTCGTAGTCGGCGGCCTGGGCGACGCCCTCGCGCCGCTCGCGCTCCTGGCGCGCCTGCGCCTCGAGCTGCTCGCGCTCGTCGGGGACGAGCAGGCCGAGCGTGACGTTGCGGTGGGCGATCGCGAGCCCGACGGTGCCGGCGATGCCGGCGGCGAGGGCGAGGAGGCCCAGCAGCGGCGACCACTCGACCGGCACCGCGATCGAGGTGAGCGGGATGCGCACGCGCTCCGCGTCGCCGAGCACCGCGAGCGCGAGCGGGATGCCGAGGCCCACGAGGGGCAGGAGCATGAGCGCGAACGCCCCGAACAGGCTCGCGAGCGCGAAGCTCAGGATCGCGCGCCAGTGGTGGCCGTCGGCCGCGATGCGGACGAGGCGGTGCCAGGGCCGCAGCCAGTCGGTGCGGTGCGAGCCGCGGAGCACCGCGCGAGGGATCGGCGCGCCGTAGAGCGCGGCGACCCGCTCGCGCTCGAACCAGGCGACGCCGAACATCCCGAGCAGCGCGAGCGCGATGAGCAGCACGCCGATCACCACGATCAGGAGCCCCGTCCCGACCGCGGCGAGGGTGACGATCGCACCGAGGATGGGGAGGCCGATCGAGCCGAGCACGACGAGGTGCGCGATCGTCGCGAGGAGGGTGCCGAAGCGTTGCATGGCTCCACGCTAGGCCGCGCCGTCGCGCTCGAGGATGCGGTTGGGCCTACGCGTGGCGGGGGCTATCCCCCACCGGCGGACCGGGCCCCCACAGGCTCCCGCAGTACCCTCGCGGCATGATCGACTCGCGCGTCCGCACCACCGCCGCGGCCCTCTCGGCC
>NZ_JANQCH010000076.1 GCF_024723325.1 Agrococcus sp. HG114 | reverse complement strand
CCCGCGAGCACGACGCCGTCGCCGAGCTCGGCCGCGAGCGCGAGCGTCTTCGGCCGCTGCGCGCCGACAAGCAGCGGCGGCGGCGACTGCGGCGGCCAGCGCAGCTGCACGCGGTCGAGCTGCACGTAGCGGCCGTCGGCGCTCACCTCGTCGCCCGCGAGCAGCAGCCGGATCGCCTCCGCGTGCTCGCGCAGCAGCGTGAGCGGCGACTCCGCCCGCACGCCGGCCTGGCCCATCCACTCGAGGACGCCGTGCCCGATGCCGGGGAGGAGCCGGCCGGGAGCCATGCGCTCGAGCGTCGCGATCTCCATCGCCGTCAGTGCGGCGGCGCGCAGCGGCACGGGCATGAGCCCGATGCCGACCCGCAGCCGCTCGGTGGCGGTGAGCAACGCGGCGGCAGGCGCCGGGCCGGGTTCGGCGAAGCAGTCCTCCCAGAGCCACACCTCCTCGACGCCTGCCGACTCGGCGGCGCGCGCGACGGGCACGAAGCGCTCGGGCGCCTGGTCGGGCGGGATGATGAGGCTGAGCTGCGGCATCGCATCCATGGGCACACGGTAGGCCGTCGCGCCGACAGGCGCGCGCGGGAGGCGGGAGCCACGGGGCGACGCGGGGCCCCGCTCGGTAGGCTGGAGCCATGACCGACGCCGCCGTCACGACTCCCGACGCCACCGTGCCCGAGTCGCACCTCGTCTTCCGCCGCAAGCGCGACCTGAGCGTGCGCGGCCCGCAGGGCGCCGTCGCGCTCGTCACGACCGCGTGGATCTCGGAGCCCACCGAGGTCGAGGGCGTGCCCGGCACCTGGGCGCCGTCGCCCGCGGGCGACGGCCTGCAGGTGACGGCGGATGCGTCGGACGAGATCGTCGTCGACGGCGAGACGGTCGACGGGGCCGCGATGGTCTACAGCCACGACTCGATGACGCCGAGCTCGGTGCGCTTCGACGACCGCCGCACGGCGTTCGTCATCGGCCCCAACCACCACGGCGCGTTCGCGCTGCGCGTGTGGGACGCCGAGGCGGCAGACGAGCGCTGCTTCGACGGCATCAGCACGTACGACTACGACCCCGCCTGGGTGAAGCACGGCACGTTCGAGCCCGTCGAGGGCGGCGTCGCGTTCGAGTACGGTAAGTCGCAGGGCGGCTCGATGCGGCAGGGCGTCTCGCCCGGCACCATCCGCTTCGAGCACGACGGGCGCACGGTCGAGCTCGTGGCGCTGCCCGACGGCGACAGCCTGCAGATCGTCTTCGCCGATGCGACGACTGGCGAGGCGACCTACGACGTGGGCCGGTTCCTCTTCGTCAAGCCCCGCCACGACGGCACCGTCGAGCTCGACTTCAACCGCGCGATCGTGCCGCCGTGCGCGATGAGCGACCAGTTCAACTGCCCGCTGCCGCCAGCGGGCAACCGCCTGCCGTTCGCGATCGAGGCGGGGGAGCAGCGGCCCGTCTTCCGGGCCGAATGACACGCTTGGAGTTCGCAGCCGCGGTGTGACACACTCGACGCATCGCCTCCGGGCTCGTTCGACCGATGGGGAAGTCGCATCGAACGAGGGAGAGACGATGACTGCTGCGAACATGCTCAGGCGACGTCCCGCGACCACCGCGGGGGTCGTCTGGATCCACGCGTCCCCGCGCGCCATGCGCACGCACCTCGAGTGGGCGATCGGCCAGGCCGTCGGCGATGCGCTGCGCTTCGTGTGGCAGCCGCAGCCCGCCGATCCCGGCGCGGAGCGCACCGAGGTGCACTGGCGCGGACCGGTCGGCACGGGCGCCGCGATCGCGAGCGCCCTCGCGGGCTGGCGCGACGTGCGCTTCGAGGTGTCCGAGGACGCCGCGCCCGGCTCCGACGGCATGCGCTGGATGCACACGCCGCAGCTCGGCATCACCGCCCGCCGCGTCGATGCCGCGGGCTCCCTGCTCGTGCCGGAGGACCGCATCCGCAGCGCCATCGAGGCGGCGGGCCCCGACGCCCGCGCCCTGCTCGCGGAGCTCGACGACGCCCTCGGCGGCGCGTGGGACCGCGAGCTCGAGGTCTACCGGCACGCCTCCGACGGCTCGCCGGTCACGTGGCTGCACCGCGTCGGCTGATGCCCTGACGCTCCGAAGCTCCCGAGAGCCCCGCTGCGTACAGCGGGGCTCTCGGTGCGTCTGGGCGGGACTCAGACCGAGCGGATCGCGACGACCGCGTTGTGGCCGCCGAAGCCGAACGAGTTCGACACGGCGAGCTGCGGCTCGTCGCCGAGCGGGATGGGCGACGCCGAGATGCGCAGCGGCGCGTCGGGGTCCTGCTCGGTGACGTTGATCGTCGGCGGCGCCTGGCGCTCCTGCACCGCGAGCGCGGCGAAGATCGCCTCGAGCGCGCCGGTGCCGCCGAGCAGGTGCCCGTGGGCGGCCTTCGTCGCGGAGACGGGGATCTCGCGCACCCGCTCGCCGAAGACGCGCTCGAGCGCGCGCACCTCGGCGACGTCGCCGACGGGCGTCGACGTGGCGTGCGCGTTGATGTGGGTGACCTCGTCGGGCGTCGCGCCCGCCGCCTCGAGCGCCATGAGCAGCGCGCGGCTCGCGCCGACGCCCTCGGGCTCGGGCGCGGTGATGTGGTGCGAGTCGGCGGTCACGCCGCCGCCCGCGAGCTCGGCGTAGATGCGGGCGCCGCGCGCGAGCGCGTGCTCCTCGGTCTCGAGCACGAGCACGGCCGCGCCCTCGCCCATGACGAACCCGTCGCGGGTGACGTCGTAGGGGCGGGATGCGGTGGCCGGGTCGTCGTTGCGGCGCGAGAGCGCCTGCATGGACGAGAACGCTGCGAGCGTGAGCGGGTGGATGGCCGACTCGCTGCCGCCGGCGAGCACGACGTCGGCGAGGCCCGCCTGCAGGTGCTCGTACGCGTTCACGAGCGCCTCCGTGCTCGAGGCGCACGCGGCGGCGACCGTGCGGGCGTACGCGCGCGCCTCGAAGTGCATCGAGATCGCGGCGGACGGCGCGTTCGGCATGAGCATCGGCACCGTCATGGGCAGCACGCGCCGGGGGCCGCGCTCGCGCAGCGTGTCCCATGCGTCGAGCAGCGTCCAGAGGCCGCCGATGCCGGTCGAGAAGTCGACGCCGAGGCGCTCGGAGGGGATGTCGGGGGAGCCGGCGTCGGCGAAGGCCTCCTGCGCCGCGACGAGCGCGAGCTGGCTCGAGGGGTCGAGGCGCTTCGCCACGGGCCGCTCGAGCACCGTGTCGGGGCGCACCTTGGCCTCGGCGGCGAAGGTCACGGGCAGCTCGTGCTGCTGCACCCAGTCGTGCTCGAGCGAGCGCGCGCCGGACTCGCCGGCGAGCAGCGCCTCCCAGCTCTCGCGAGCGGTGCCGCCGATCGGCGTCGAGGCACCGATGCCGGTGATGACGATCTTCTTCGTCATGGCTCTCCTCACAGATCGCGCGTGCGGCCGGTGCCTCCGGCCGCACGCGCAGTCGTCACAGGGCTCAGGCGGCCTGGGCGTTCGTGATGTAGTCGACGGCGTCCTGGACCGTCTTGAGGTTCTTGACCTCGTCGTCGGGGATCTTCACGTCGAACTTCTCCTCGGCGTTCACGACGATCGTCATCATCGAGATCGAGTCGATGTCGAGGTCGTCGGTGAACGACTTCTCGAGCTGCACGTTCTCGGTCGCGATGCCGGTCTCGTCGTTCACGAGGTCTGCGAGTCCTGCGAGGACCTCGTCCTTGGTGAATGCCATGAGGGTGTCTCCTTCTGTCTGGTGGACGGGTTGAAGTCTAGGGGAGGACGACGACCTGGGCGCCGTACACGAGACCGGCGCCGAAGCCGATCTGCAGCGCGAGGCCGCCCGAGAGCTCGGGGTGCTCCTCGAGGATGCGGTGCATCGCGAGCGGGATCGAGGCGGCCGAGGTGTTGCCGGTCGTCGCGATGTCGCGCGCGATGACGACCGACTCGGGCAGCTTCAGCTGCTTCGCGAACTCGTCGATGATGCGCATGTTCGCCTGGTGCGGGATGAACGCGGCGAGGTCGCCGGGCTCGATGCCCGCGGCGTCGAGCGCTTCGCGCGCCTTCTTCGCCATCTCCCACACCGCCCAGCGGAACACCTTCTGGCCGTCCTGGCGCAGCGTCGGCCACGGCTCGCCGTCGCGCATCGAGCCGAGCGTGTTCGTCATGCGGATGGTGTCCCACTGGCCGCCGTCGGAGCCCCACACCGAGGGGCTGATGCCGGGCTCGTCGGAGGGCCCGATGACGACCGCGCCGGCGCCGTCGCCGAGCAGGAAGCTGATCGAGCGGTCGGTCGGGTCGACGATCTCCGAGAGCTTCTCGACGCCGACGACGAGCACGTGCTCGGCCATGCCGCTGCGCACGAGCGCGTCGGCCTGCGCGACGCCGTAGGCGTAGCCGGCGCACGCGGCGGAGATGTCGAACGCGGGCGCGGGGGTCGCGCCGATGCGCTCGGTGAGCAGCGCCGCCATCGACGGCGTCTGCACGGTGTTGCTGATGGTCGAGACGATCACGGCGTCGATCTCGGCGCCCTCGAGCCCGGCGCGCTCGATCGCCTCCTTCGCGGCGGTCTCGGCGAGGTCGACGGCCTCGATGCCTGCGGAGGCGCGCACGCGGCTGATGATGCCCGTGCGCTGCCGGATCCACTCGTCGGAGGAGTCGATGGGGCCGACGAGGTCGTCGTTGGGCACGTCGAGGTCGCCGCGCGCGGCGCCGACGGAGAGGATGCGCGAGCCGGCGCGGGTCGTGAGGCTCGCGAGCGCGGGCTTGCCGGTCGTGGTGGTCATGCTGCTGCTCCGCTCTGCAGCAGCGCCGCCGCCGCGTCGAGGTCTTCTGGCGAGCCGATGCCGACGGCCGGCACGCCGCGCAGGCCGCGCTTCGCGAGCCCGACGAGGGCGCCGGCCGGCGCGAGCTCGACGATGCCGGTCACGCCGGCCTCCTGGAACGCGGCCATGCACAGGTCCCAGCGCACCGGGCTCGAGAGCTGGCCGACGATGAGGTCGAGGAAGTCGGCGCCGCTCGAGACCGGGCTGCCGTCGCGGTTCGTCCACAGCGTCGTGGTCGGGTCGGCGGTCGGCGTCGCGGCGGCCTTCGCGCGGAAGCGCTCGACCGCGGGCTGCATGTACGAGGTGTGGAACGCGCCGGCCGTCTGGAGCGGGATGACGCGCGCGCGCTCCGGGGGCGCCTCGCCCAGGGCGGCGAGCGCGTCGAGCGGGCCGGCGACGACGATCTGGCCGCCGCCGTTGTAGTTCGCCGGCTGGAGGCCGAGCTCGGACAGGCGCGCCTCGAGGGCGCTCTCGTCGGCGCCGATCACCGCGGCCATGCCCGTCGGGGTCACGGCAGCCGCATCCGCCATCGCTCGCGAGCGCTCGCCCACGAGGGCCATCGCGTCCTCGGCCTCGAGCACGCCCGCGGCGACGGCGGCGGTGATCTCGCCGACCGAGTGGCCCGCGACGCCGGCTGCGAGGCGCGCGCTGTCCCCGAGCGCGTCGAGCGCGAGGATGCCGGCCGCGACGATGAGCGGCTGCGCGACCCGGGTGTCGCGGATGGTGTCCGCGTCGCTCACGGTGCCGTGCTCGATGAGGTCGATGCCGGCGGCCTCGCCGAGCGCGGCGAGCCGAGCCTCCGCTCCGGGCCGCTCGAGCCACGGGGTGAGGAAGCCGGGCTTCTGGGACCCCTGACCGGGGGCGACGATGACGATCACGCTGCTCATCCTTGCACCGGGCCCTTGCCCGGGGCGGCATGACGGGCGGGCTGGGCGGGCCGCTGGGCGCGCTCGCGCGAGGAGTCGTGGATCGCGCCGAGGATGATCGCGGTGTGCAGCGCGAGCGCCTCGCGGGCCCCCGTCGCGTCCCAGCCGATGATCTCGCTGATGCGCTTGAGGCGGTAGCGCACGGTGTTCGGGTGCACGAACAGCTCGCGCGCGGTCGCCTCGAGCGAGCGGCCCGTGTCGAGGTAGCACGCGAGGGTCGCGAGCAGGTCGGAGGAGTGGTCGCGCAGCGGCTGGTAGACGGTGCGCACGAGCTGCTGCCGGGCGAGCGGGTCGCCCGCGAGCGCCCGTTCGGGCAGCAGGTCGTCGGCCCGCACCGGGCGGGGCGTGCGCCGCCACGCGTCGGCGACAGCGAAGCCGGCGAGGGCCGCCTTCGCGCTGCGCGCGGCGTCGATGATGCCCGGCACCGCGGGGCCGAGCACGAGGTGGCCCTCGCCGAAGCCCTCGGCGAGCTGCGCGGCGATGCCGAGGAACTCGATCGGCTCCTCGCTCGGCTCCTCGTCGGTCGCGGCCGCCCGGCCGATCACGACGACCAGCCGGTTGCCCTGCACCCCGACGAGCACGTCGCATCCGGCATGCCTCGCCTTGCGGCGCACGATGTCGACGTCGAGCTGGCGCGGTGCGACGCCGACGAGCACGGCGCACTCGCCGCGGCCGTGCCACCCGAGCGCGGCCGAGCGGCTCGGCAGCTCGTCGTCGTGCTCGCCCGTGAGGATCGAGTCGACCACGAGCGCCTCCAGCCGCGCGTCCCACAGCCCGCGGGACTCGGCGGCGCGCGCGTACACGTCGGCGGCCGCGAACGCGATCTCGCGCGAGTAGCGCAGGATCGGCTCGCGCATCACCGGGTCGGCGTCGCCGATGCGCTCCTCGAACACCGACACGACCGTGCGGATGAGCTGCAGCGTCTGCTGCAGGCTCACGCTCCGCAGCAGCTCGCGCGGCGCCGCGGCGAAGACGTCCGCGGCGATCCACGGCTGCGCCTCGGGATCCTCGTGCCACGCGATGAACGACGTGATGCCCGACTGCGCGACGAGCCCCACCGCGCTCCGCCGCGACGGCGGCATCGTGCGGTACCAGGGGAGCCGATCGTCGAGCGCGCGCATCACCTGGCTCGCGAGGTCGCCCGAGGTCCGGCGCAGCCACGCGAGCTGCTGCGCCTTCAGCTCGGCGTCAGCGGTCAGCGGAGGCCGCCTAGGCGTCGCCGCCGACGGTGCCGGAGACACCCGCGTTCACGTCGTGCAGGTCGTACTTCGAGATCGCCTGCTGCACCATGCCGAGCGGCACCTTGCCCTGCTTCGCGAGCGCGTCGAGCGCCCGCACGACGACCGAGTGGCTGTCGATCTTGAAGAAGCGGCGGGCGGCGGCGCGCGTGTCGGCGAAGCCGAAGCCGTCGGCCCCGAGCGTCGCGTAGTCGCCCGGCACCCACTGGCGGATCTGGTCCTGCACCGCGTGCATGTAGTCGCTCGTCGCGATGAACGGGCCCTCGGCCTCGGAGAGCCGCTGCGTGACGTACGGCACCTTCGCGGGCTCCTGCGGGTGGAGGAGGTTGTGCTCCTCGACCTCGAGCGCGTCGCGGCGCAGCTCGCTCCACGAGGTGACCGACCAGATGTCGGCCGAGATGCCCCAGTCCTTGCCGAGCAGCTCCTGCGCGTGGTGGAGCCACGGGAGGGCGACGCCCGAGCCGAGCAGCTGCACCTTGATCGGGTGGTGGTCGCTCGTCGAGACGCGATGGATGCCGCGGCGGATGCCCTCGACGTCGACGCCCTCGGGCTCGGCCGGCTGCACCATCGGCTCGTTGTAGACGGTCATGTAGACGATGACGTCCTCGGGGGTCTCCCCGTACATCCGCTCGAGGCCCATCTGCGTGATGTGCGCGATCTCGTAGCCGTAGGCGGGGTCGTACGCGAGCACCGCGGGGTTCGTCGAGGCGAGCAGCGGCGAGTGGCCGTCGGCGTGCTGCGTGCCCTCGCCCGCGAGCGTCGTGCGGCCCGCGGTCGCGCCGATGAGGAAGCCGCGCGCCATCTGGTCGGCGGCCGCCCAGATCGAGTCGCCCGTGCGCTGGAAGCCGAACATCGAGTAGAAGACGTAGATCGGGACGAGCGGCTCGCCGTGCGTCGCGTACGACGTGCCGGCCGCGGTGAACGCCGCCATCGCGCCGGCCTCGTTGATGCCGACGTGCACGATCTGCCCGTCGGGCGCCTCGCGGTACTTCAGCAGCAGGTCGCGGTCGACCGACGTGTAGTTCTGGCCCTGCGGGTTGTAGATCTTCGCCGTCGGGAAGAACGCGTCGATGCCGAACGTGCGGGCCTCGTCGGGGATGATCGGCACGAAGCGCGAGCCCCAGCCCTTGTCGCGCAGCAGGTCCTTCATGAGCCGCACGAACGCCATCGTCGTGGCGACCTCCTGCTTGCCGGAGCCCTTCTTCGGCATCTCGTAGGTCTTCGCCTCGGGCAGCGGGATGATCGTGTGCTTCGAGCGGCGCTCGGGCGTGAAGCCGCCGAGCTCGCGCCGGCGCTCGAGCATGTACTGGATCTCGGGGGAGTCGACCCCGGGGTTCCAGTACGGCGGGTGGTACGGGTCGCTCTCGAGCTGCTTGTCCGAGATGTCGATCTGCATCGCGTCGCGGAACGTCTTGAGGTCGTCGAGCGTGAGCTTCTTCATCTGGTGGGTCGCGTTGCGGCCCTCGAAGCTCTTGCCGAGGCCGTAGCCCTTGACGGTCTTCGCGATGATGACGGTCGGCTGGCCCTTGTGCTCGGTGGCCGCCTTGTAGGCCGCGAACACCTTGCGGTAGTCGTGGCCGCCGCGCTTGAGCGCCCAGATCTCGTCGTCGGTGAGGTGCTTGACCATCTCGAGCGTGCGCGGGTCGCGGCCGAAGAACTGCTCGCGCACGAACAGCCCCGACTCCGCCTTGTAGGTCTGGTAGTCGCCGTCGGGCGTGCGGTTCATGAGGTCGCGGAGCGCGCCCTCGTGGTCCTGCTCGAGCAGCGCATCCCACTCGCGGCCCCAGATGACCTTGATGACGTTCCAGCCCGCGCCGCGGAAGAACGACTCGAGCTCCTGGATGATCTTGCCGTTGCCGCGCACCGGGCCGTCGAGGCGCTGGAGGTTCGCGTTGATGACGAAGTTGAGGTTGTCGAGCCCGTCGTTCGCGGCGAGCTGGAGCGCGCCGCGCGACTCGACCTCGTCCATCTCGCCGTCGCCGAGGAACGCCCACACCTGCGAGTCGAGCTCGCTCTTGAGGCCGCGGTTGACGAGGTAGCGGTTGGCCTGCGCCTGGTAGATCGCGTTGATGGGGCCGAGGCCCATCGACACGGTCGGGAACTGCCAGAACTCGGGCATCATCCGCGGGTGCGGGTAGGAGGGGATGCCGTTGGGCGCCTTCGACTTCTCCTGGCGGAAGGCGTCCATCTGCGCCTCGCTCAGGCGCCCCTCGAGGAACGCGCGCGCGTACATGCCGGGCGACGCGTGGCCCTGGTAGAAGATCTGGTCGCCGCCGCCGGGAGCGTCCTGACCGCGGAAGAAGTGGTTGAGGCCGACCTCGTAGAGCGACGCGGACGAGGCGTAGGTCGAGATGTGGCCGCCGACGCCGATGCCGGGCGCCTGCGCGCGGTGCACCATGATCGCCGCGTTCCAGCGGATCCAGCGGCGGTACGTGCGCTCGATCGCCTCGTCACCGGGGAACTCCGGCTCGTTCTCGGGCGCGATGGTGTTCAGGTAGTCGGTCGTCGGCACCATCGGCACGCCCAGGTGCAGCTCCTTCGAGCGCTTGAGCAGGCTGAGCATGATCTCGCGGCCCCGCTGGTGCCCGTGCGTCTCGACGAGCTGCGTGAGCGACTCCTGCCACTCGGCGGTCTCGCTCGGGTCGGGGTCGTTCACGTGGCCCGAGTAGGGGTCCTGGTCGTTCAGCACCGAAGCTCCTGACGTCGATTCCTGCGGCACGCCCTGGGTGCTGGGGCCGCCCGACCACTCTAGCCATCGCGGGGTGCCCGCCGAGTCGGCGCAGGCGGCTCCTCTGGCACGATGAGGGGCGGATGCGCGGCACGACCCGGGGAGGACGCATGGCACTGCAGATCGGCGACGAGGCACCCGACTTCACGCTCGTCGACCACACGGGGGAGGCGGTGACGCTCTCGGAGCTGCGCGGCCGCCCCGTGGTGCTCGTCTTCTACCCGGCGGCCTTCACCGGCCGATGCACGGGGGAGCTGTGCTCGATCCGCGACGAGCTCGCCGACTTCGAGTCGGTCGACGCCGAGGTGCTCGCGATCTCGGTCGACACCGCGGCGTCGCTCCGTGTCTACGCCGAGCAGGAGGGCTTCGCGTTCCGGCTGCTGAGCGACTTCTGGCCGCACGGCGCCGTCGCGCAGGCGTACGACGCGTTCCTGCCCGAGCGCGGGGTCGCGACGCGCGCGACGTACGTGATCGACCGCGACGGCCGCATCGCCGACCACTTCCGCGTCGCGACCTCCGAGTCGCGGGACCTGGGCGCCTACCGGCAGGCGCTCGCGAAGGTCGCCTGAGGCGTCGTGGGCGGTGCCGGGCTCGAACCGGCGACCCCTTCGGTGTAAGCGAAGTGCGCTACCAGCTGCGCCAACCGCCCGCGACCATCATCGCATCGCCGGGGGCGGCATCCGTCTCGGCACCGCTTCCCTAGGATGGGGGCCATGACGAGCGTGGCGGAGGTGCAGCGGGCCGTCGAGGCGCTCTGGCCCGCCGCGACGGCCGAGGAGTGGGACGCCGTCGGGCTCGTCGCCGGCGACCCGGCCGACGAGGTGACGCGGATCCTGCTCGCGGTCGACGCCGTCGAGGCGACCGCCGCCGAGGCGGTCGAGCGGGGCGCCGGGCTGCTGCTCGTGCACCACCCGCTGCTGCTGCGGGGCGTCTCGAGCGTCGCGGCGACGACCCCCGCGGGCCGCGTGATCACGCGGCTCGTGCGCGAGCGCGTCGCGCTCCTCGCCGCCCACACGAACGCCGACGTCGTCGACCGCGGCACGAGCGGCGAGCTCGCCTCGATGCTCGGCCTCGCCGGCGCCGAGCCGATCGTCGTCAACCGCGTGGACGGCGCGAAGGGCCTCGGCCGCGTGGGCACGCTGCCGGCCGCGGTGCCGCTC
>NZ_JANQCH010000075.1 GCF_024723325.1 Agrococcus sp. HG114 | reverse complement strand
GGCGCGACGCCGGCGCGAGCGCGCGGAGGTCCGCCGCTTCACCGCCGCGCGGCGGCGCCAGCTGCGCGCGGCGCTCCTCGCGGTCGGGGGGCTCGGCCTCGCGCTCGCGCTGCTCGTCGGACTCGTGTGGTCGCCGCTCATGTCGGTGCGGGAGGTGCGCGTCGAGGGCACCGAGCGGCTGGGCGCGGCCGTGGTGCAGTCGGCGCTCGCCGAGGCGGTCGGCCAGCCCATCGCGACCGTCACCGAGGCGGGCGTCGCGGAGCGGCTGCGCTCGATCCCGCAGATCGAGTCGTTCCGCCTCGACGTCGTGCCGCCGTCCACCGTGGTCGTGCACGTCGTCGAGCGCCGCCCCGCAGCGATCGCCCCGGGGCCGGCCGGCGAGCAGGTCATCGACGCGGCGGGCGTCGCGCTCGGCGCCGTCGACGAGACGACCGCGGGGCTCCCGCGCCTCGACGGGGTCGAGGTCGGCAGCGAGGCGTTCGATGCCATCGCGACCGTGCTCGTCTCGGTCCCCGCCGAGGTGCTCGCGTCGACCGAGAGCATCTCGGCCGCGTCGCCGTCGGACATCCGCCTGCTGCTGCGCAGCGGTCAGAGCGTCGTGTGGGGCGGCGAGGAGGAGAGCCAGCTGAAGGCCGACGTGCTCGCGGCGCTCCTCGAGACGCAGGACCCGGCGCTCGCGCGCGTGCTCGACGTGAGCGCTCCCGAGCACCCGGTCGTCGTGGCCGGCTGAGCAGGCACGGACCCGAGCCCGATCGCGCGGCATCCGTGCGCCGCGTCGGTGACGATTCTTTTTCTTCTCGGTTTCGGCGCCGACACACCGAGTCGCTCCGAGCGCAGGCGGGAGGCCGCCCGTACCGTCGGAGTCGTCAGCAATGAAGTGAGGAATTCTCTAAACTTCAACTAGAGGTTGAGAGTTCGATCGAGGGGCCGGGACCGTGACTTCCAACAACAACTACCTCGCCGTCATCAAGGTGGTCGGCGTCGGCGGCGGCGGCGTGAACGCCGTGAACCGCATGATCGAGCTCGGCCTGCGCGGCGTCGAGTTCATCGCGATCAACACCGACGCGCAGGCGCTGCTGCTCAGCGACGCCGACGTGAAGCTCGACGTGGGCCGCGAGCTCACGAAGGGGCTCGGCGCGGGCGCCGACCCCGAGGTCGGCCGTCGCGCCGCGGAGGACCACGCGGAGGAGATCGAGGAGGCGCTCGCAGGCGCCGACATGGTCTTCGTCACCGCGGGCGAGGGCGGCGGCACCGGCACGGGCGGCGCGCCGGTCGTCGCGCGCATCGCGAAGAGCCTCGGCGCCCTCACCGTGGGCGTCGTCACCAAGCCGTTCTCCTTCGAGGGGCGGCGCCGCCAGGCGCAGGCCGAGGCCGGCGTCGAGGCGCTCAAGAACGAGGTCGACACGCTCATCGTCGTGCCGAACGACCGGCTGCTCGAGATCAGCGACATGGGCATCTCGATGGTCGAGGCGTTCGAGACCGCGGACCAGGTGCTGCTCGCCGGCGTGCAGGGCATCACCGACCTCATCACGACCCCGGGGCTCATCAACGTCGACTTCGCCGATGTGAAGTCGGTCATGCAGGGCGCGGGCTCCGCGCTCATGGGCATCGGCTCCTCGCGGGGCGCCGACCGGGCGATCAAGGCCGCGGAGCTCGCCGTCGCGAGCCCGCTGCTCGAGGCGAAGATCGACGGCGCGCACGGCGTGCTGCTGTCGATCCAGGCCGGCAGCAACCTCGGCATCCACGAGACCTACGACGCGGCGAAGCTCGTGCAGGAGGCCGTGCACCCCGAGGCGAACATCATCTTCGGCACCGTGATCGACGACACGCTCGGCGACGAGGTGCGCGTGACGGTCATCGCCGCAGGCTTCGACGGCACCGGCCCGGCGCCGAAGGAGGACGACTCGGTGATCCGCACCGCGGCGCGCACCGAGATGGGGCTGCGCGAGACGAGCCACAGCGCCCCGGAGCGCGAGAGCGCCCACGAGCGGCGGCCGATCCCCGCGGTCCCCGTCGCCGACCACCTCACGGGCCCCGTGCAGCCGCTCACCCAGGTCGACGAGGAGGAGGACGAGTTCCTCCCCGACTTCCTCCGCTGACATGACGCACGACGCCGCCGCGCGCCTGGCCGCGTTCCTCGACGAGCTCGAGGGCGCGCGCCGGGGCCGCGCGGTGACGCTCGTCGTCGTCACGAAGCGCCACCCCGCATCGCTCGTCCGCGAGCTGGCCGAGGCCGGCCACCGCGACTTCGGCGAGAGCCGGCACCCCGAGTCGCGCGACAAGGCCGCCGAGCTCGCCGACCTCGACCTCACGTGGCACTTCGTCGGGCAGCTGCAGCGCAACAAGGCCCGGCAGGTCGCGTCCTACGCGCACGTGCTCCACTCGATCGACGCGACGTCGCTCGTCGACGCACTCGAGGGCGGTGAGCCCGGGCACGAGCGCCCCGTGCGCGATGCGCTCGTGCAGGTCAACCTCACCGACGACCCGCAGCGAGGGGGCGTCGACCCCGCGGGGCTCGACGCGCTCGCCGAGCGGGTCGCCGCCTCCGCCGCCCTGCGGCTGCGCGGCGTGATGGCCGTCGCGCCGCTCGGGGAGGAGCCCGCGCGCGCGTTCGAGCGGCTCGCCCGTCTCGCCGAGCGCGTGCGCGCGATCGATCCCGACGCGGGGTGGATCTCCGCCGGCATGAGCGGCGACTGGCGCGAGGCGCTCGAGCACGGCGCGACACACCTGCGGATCGGCACCGCAATCACGGGAAACCGCCCGCCCGGCTTATAGCGTGAACCCAGCCACGAGGAGGATCCATGAGCAACGCACTGAAGAAGGCGGCGATCTACTTCGGCTTCGCCGAAGAGGACGAGCTGACCCAGGAGGTCCGCCCCGTCGAGCGGACCGAGAGCGAGGACCGCGCGCCCCAGCCGCTGCGCGAGCGCCCCGCCGAGGATCAGCGCCGCGCCCCCGTCACGAAGCTCCGAGCGAGCCAGAAGGTGAACGACATGAGCGAGATCCTCACGGTGCACCCGCGCCAGTACAAGGACGCCAAGGCGATCGCCGAGGCGTTCCGCTCGGGGACCCCCGTCATCATCAACCTGTCGCAGATGACCGACGGCGACGCCCGTCGCCTCATCGACTTCTCGGCCGGCCTCACGCAGGGCCTCGAGGGCCGCATCGAGCGCGTCACGACGAAGGTGTACCTCCTCACCCCTGAGCACATCGCCGTCTCCGGCGGTCGCGCGTTCGACGACGACGCCGAGTCGGCCGTCTTCGCGCACTGACGCGCCGACCGCCGTCCTCCCGTGGTGCTCGTCCCGATCCTCGCGTGGATCGTGCACACCGCCGCGCAGATCGTCTTCTACCTGCTGTTCGCGCGGGTCGTGCTCGACATCGTGCGGCAGGTGCGCCGCGACTGGAAGCCCTCCGGCTTCTGGCTCGTGGTGTCGGTGTGGATCCTCCGGCTCACCGACCCGCCGCTGCGCTTCGTGCGACGCTTCGTCAAGCCCGTGCGCGTCGGCGGCGCGATGCTCGACCTCGCGATGATGGTGCTGCTCCTCGCGCTCCTGCTGCTCATGGCCGTCGTCGGGCCCTTCCGGTTCGCGCAGCTCTGAGCGGCCCTCGGGCGGGGCATGGCTAGGATCGACACCACGCCGTCCCCGACCGGTACAGTGATTCCGCGCTGCTGGTCCGATCGGGCCGGCGGCCGACCAAGAAAGGCACGCAATGGCTCTGACTCCTGACGACGTCGTCCACAAGCGCTTCGAGACGACGCGCTTCCGCGACGGCTACGACCAGGACGAGGTCGACGACTTCCTCGACGAGGTCGTCACCGAGCTGCGCCGCCTCATCGAGGAGAACGACGCGCTCCGTGCCGAGAACGAGCAGCTGAAGCAGGGCGGCGCCGTCGCCGCCCCCGCGCAGCCCGCCCCCGTCCCGGCCGACGCCGAGGCCGGCGCCGTCGACACCGCCGAGCTCGACGAGCTCCGCGCCGAGAACGAGCGCCTGCAGCAGCAGCTCGCCGAGCGCGAGGCCGAGCTCGCCCGCGCGCAGCAGGAGCAGCCCGCGCGGGCTGCCGACGTCGAGGCCGCGCCGGCCGACGAGGTCGAGCAGCCCGCTGCCGAGGCGCCCGCGCCGTCGCCGGTCGTCAGCAACGCCGACGGCCTGCTCGCGCTCGCGCAGCGCGTGCATGACGAGCACGTCGCCGAGGGCGAGCGCAAGCGCGACGAGCTCATCGCCGCCGCCGAGGCGACCGCCCAGCAGATCGAGGACGAGGCGCAGGAGCGCAAGCAGGTGCTCGCGCAGGAGTTCGACGAGGCGAAGGCCAAGCTCGACGAGCAGAAGGCCACCCTCGAGCAGAAGATCGACGAGCTCAAGAGCTTCGAGCGCGACTACCGCCTCAAGCTGCGCGGCTACATCGAGAGCCAGCTGCGCGACCTCGACCGCTCCTCCTCGCTCGCCTTCGGCGGCCAGGGCGGCAGCTGAGCCGCTCGGTGACCCACGACGCTGCGTCCGGCACCCCGGAGGCGGCCCCGGTGCAGCGCTCGTGGCGCATGCTGGGGGTCGTCGTCGGGGTCGCCGCGCTCGTGTGGCTCGGCGACTTCCTCACGAAGGAGTGGGTCATCGCGTCGATGGCCGAGGGCGAGCGCCGCGAGGTGCTCGGCGAGCTCCTCCAGTGGCACTTCGTGCGCAACCCCGGCGCGGCGTTCTCGCTCGCGGCGGGCTCGACGTGGATCTTCACGATCCTGGCCGCGGGCGTCGTGGTGTTCATCGCGACCCAGACCCGGCGCATCCGCTCGCCCCTGTGGGCCGCCGCGTTCGGCGCCCTGCTCGGCGGCACGCTCGGCAACCTCACCGACCGGCTCACGCGCGAGCCCGGCTTCTTCGTCGGCCACGTCGTCGACTTCATCCAGGTGTGGGGCTTCCCGGCGATCTTCAACATCGCCGACATCTTCATCGTCTCGTCGATGTGCCTCATCGTGCTGCTCGTGCTGCTGAACATCGGCCTCGACGGCCACCGGCACACCGACGAGCCGAGCACCGCCGAGGGCGCGGATGCGCCGGCGGAGCCCGGCACGGACGCAGCCGGCCCGCGGGCGTGATGGAGACCCGCTTCCTGCAGGTGCCGCCGGGGCTCGACGGAACCCGGGCCGACGCCGGGCTCGCGCGCCTGCTCGGGCTCTCGCGCACCGCCGTCGTCGCGATGCTCGAGAGCGGCGGTGCGGTGCAGGACGGCGCGCCGCTCGGCAAGTCCGACCGGCTGCGCGCCGACGCGTGGCTCGACCTCTCGTGGCAGCCCCGCGAGGAGCCGGTCGTCGTCGCGACCCCGGTGCCCGACCTCGCGATCGTGCACGACGACGCCGACATCGTCGTGGTCGACAAGCCCGCCGGCGTCGCCGCGCACCCGAGCGTCGGCTGGCAGGGCCCGACGGTCGTCGGTGCGCTCGCCGCCGCGGGCTTCCGCATCGCGACCTCCGGCGCCGCCGAGCGGCAGGGCGTCGTCCACCGGCTCGACGCGGGCACGAGCGGCCTCATGGTGGTGGCGAAGAGCGAGCGGGCGTACTCGCTGCTCAAGGCCGCCTTCCACGACCGCGAGGTCGAGAAGATCTACCACGCCGCCGTGCAGGGCCACCCGGACCCGCTCGTCGGCACGATCGACGCGCCCATCGGGCGCCACCCGAACCACGAGTGGCGGTTCGCGGTCGTCGCGAGCGGCAAGCACGCCGTCACGCACTACGAGGCGCTCGAGGCGTTCCGCGGCGGCAGCCTGCTCGAGGTGCGGCTCGAGACCGGGCGCACCCACCAGATCCGCGTGCACATGGCCGCCCGCAGGCATCCGTGCCTCGGCGACACGATGTACGGCGCCGACCCCACGGTCGCCGCGCGACTCGGACTCGAGCGCCAGTGGCTGCACGCCGTGCGGCTGGGGTTCCGGCACCCGGCGACGGGGGAGTGGGCCGAGTTCCGCTCTGAGCCGTCGCCCGACCTCGCACGCGCGCTCGAGCTGCTCCGCGACGAGTAGCGCCGGCACGCGCGGCGGCCGCTCGGCGTGGGTGCCCGGCCGTAGGATCGATGGGCCATGGCAGACTCCTTCGCGCACCTCCACGTCCACACCGAGTACTCGATGCTCGACGGCGCAGCGCGCATCAACGAGCTCATGCGCGCGGTGCAGGAGGAGGGGATGCCCGCGGTCGCGATGACCGACCACGGGAACGTCTTCGGCGCGTACGAGTTCTGGAAGGCCGCGCGCGCGCAGGGCGTGAAGCCCATCATCGGCACCGAGGCCTACATCACCCCGGGCACGCACCGCAGCGACAAGACGCGCGTGAAGTGGGGCGGCGCCGACTCGTCGTCGGGCGACGACGTCTCCGGCGGCGGCGCGTACACGCACATGACGCTGCTCGCCGAGACGAACGAGGGGCTCCACAACCTGTTCCGGCTCTCCTCCTACGCGTCGATGGAGGGCTTCTACTTCAAGCCGCGCATGGACCGCGAGCTGCTCGAGCGCTACTCGACGGGGCTCATCGCGACGACCGGCTGCCCCTCGGGCGAGGTGCAGACCCGGCTGCGGCTCGGCCAGTTCGACCTCGCGCTCGAGGCGGCGGCGTCGAACCGCGACCTCTTCGGCGCCGACAGCTACTTCCTCGAGGTCATGGACCACGGGCTCGAGATCGAGCGCCGCGTCAAGGACGACCTGCTCGAGATCGGCAAGCGCCTCGGGCTCCCGCTCCTCGCGACGAACGACCTGCACTACACGCACGCCGAGGACGCGAAGAGCCACGAGGCGCTGCTGTGCGTGCAGTCGGGCTCGACGATGGACGACCCGAACCGCTTCCGCCTCGAGGGCGGCGGCTACTACGTGAAGTCGGCCGCCGAGATGCGGCACCTGTTCCGCGACCTCGAGGGCGCGTGCGACAACACGCTGCTCGTCGCCGAGCGCTGCGACGTCGAGTTCGACGAGTCGGCGAACTACATGCCGCGCTTCCCGGTGCCCGAGGGCCACACCGAGGAGTCGTGGTTCCGCCACGAGGTGCAGGTGGGGCTCGAGCGCCGCTACGGCGGCAGCATCCCCGAGGCGGTGCAGCGGCAGGCGGAGTACGAGATGGGCGTCATCTCGAACATGGGCTTCCCCGGCTACTTCCTCGTCGTCGCCGACTTCATCAACTGGGCGAAGGACAACGGGATCCGCGTCGGCCCCGGCCGCGGCTCGGGCGCCGGCTCGATGGCGGCGTACGCGATGCGCATCACCGACCTCGACCCGCTCGAGCACGGCCTGATCTTCGAGCGCTTCCTCAACCCCGACCGCGTGTCGATGCCCGACTTCGACATCGACTTCGACGACCGGCGGCGCCCCGAGGTCATCCGCTACGTCACCGAGAAGTACGGCTCCGAGCGCGTCGCCCAGATCGTCACGTACGGCACGATCAAGTCGAAGCAGGCGCTCAAGGACGCATCCCGCGTCCTCGGCTTCCCGTTCGGCATGGGCGAGAAGCTCACGAAGGCGATGCCGCCCGCGGTCATGGGCAAGGACATCCCGCTCTCCGGGATCTTCGACCAGAGCCACGAGCGCTACAAGGAGGCCGGCGACGTCCGCGCCCTCATCGAGACGGACCCCGACGCGAAGACGGTCTTCGAGACCGCGCGCGGGCTCGAGAACCTCAAGCGCCAGTGGGGCGTGCACGCGGCGGGCGTCATCATGTCGTCCGACCCGCTCATCGACATCATCCCGATCATGAAGCGCGAGCAGGACGGCGCGATCATCACGCAGTTCGACTACCCCGCGTGCGAGTCGCTCGGCCTGATCAAGATGGACTTCCTGGGGCTCCGCAACCTCACGATCGTCTCCGACGCGCTCGACAACATCCGCGCGAACCGCGGCGAGGAGCTCGACCTCGAGACGCTCGCGCTCGACGACCGCGGCGCGTACGAGCTGCTGCAGCGCGGCGACACGCTCGGCGTGTTCCAGCTCGACGGGGGGCCGCTGCGCTCGCTGCTGCGGCTCATGAAGCCCGACTCGTTCGGCGACATCTCGGCCGTCATCGCGCTCTACCGACCCGGCCCCATGGGCGCCGACTCGCACACGAACTACGCGCTGCGCAAGAACGGGCTGCAGGAGATCACGCCCATCCACCCCGAGCTCGAGGAGCCGCTCGCCGAGATCCTCGCCGAGAGCTACGGCCTCATCATCTACCAGGAGCAGGTGATGGCCGTCGCGCAGAAGGTCGCGGGCTACTCGCTCGGCCAGGCCGACATCCTGCGCCGCGCGATGGGCAAGAAGAAGAAGGCCGAGCTCGACAAGCAGTTCGAGGCCTTCTCCGGCGGCATGCGCGAGCGCGGCTACTCCGAGGGCGCCGTCAAGGCCCTGTGGGACATCCTGCTGCCCTTCTCCGACTACGCCTTCAACAAGGCGCACTCCGCCGCGTACGGCGTCATCTCGTACTGGACGGCCTACCTCAAGGCGCACTACCCGGCCGAGTACATGGCGGCGCTGCTCACGAGCGTCGGCGACTCGAAGGACAAGATGGCGCTCTACCTCTCGGAGTGCCGCCGCATGGGCATCACGGTGCTCCCGCCGGACGTGAACGAGTCGTCCCTCTACTTCACCGCGGTGGGCGACGACATCCGCTTCGGCCTCGGCGCGGTCCGCAACGTCGGCGAGGGCGTCGTCGAGGGCATCATCGCCGCGCGCGAGCGCGAGGGCGCCTACGCGAGCTTCCACGACTTCCTGAAGAAGGTGCCGCTCGGGGTCGCGAACAAGCGCACGGTCGAGTCGCTCATCAAGTCGGGCGCGTTCGACAGCCTCGGGGCGACGCGCCGGGCGATGCTCGAGATCCACGAGGATGCGGTGGACGCCGCCGTCTCGATCAAGCGCAACGAGGCCAACGGGCAGGTCGACCTCTTCGGCGACATCTTCGACGACCTCGAGACGGTCGCCGACCGGGTCCCCGACAGGCCGGAGTGGGGCAAGCGCGACAAGCTCGCGTTCGAGCGCGAGATGCTCGGCCTGTACGTCTCGGACCATCCGCTCTCAGGGCTCGAGCTCGAGCTCGCGAAGCACGCGACGCACCAGATCCAGGAGCTCGCCGAGGCGTGCGAGGACGGCGACACCGTCACGCTCGCGGGCCTCATCACGAGCGTGCAGCACCGCGTCGCGCGGAACTCCGGCAACCAGTACGGCATCTTCTCGCTGCAGGACTTCGGCAGCGAGCTCGAGGTGATGGTGCTCGGCAAGACCTACACGGAGTTCCGGCCGGCGCTCGTCGCCGACCAGGTCGTGGTCGTGCGCGGGCGCGTGCGCACGCGCGACGACGGGTTCACCGTGCACGCGAACATGATCGACACGCCGGACGTGCAGCCGGTCGACGAGTCGCGGCCGCTCGAGCTGCGCATCCCGGAGCGGCGCGCGTCCATGACGGCGATGCGCGAGCTGCGCACGCTGCTCGAGCGCCACTCGGGCCCCACCGACGTGCGGCTCGCGCTCGAGCGTCCCGAGGTGCTGCGGGTGTTCGCGCTCCCGCAGAAGGTCCGCGTCTCGAGCGACCTGTTCGGCGAGATCAAGAGCCTGCTGGGCCCCGCCTCGATCGCCTGAGCGTCGCTCGGTCGCCCCCGGGGAGCGGGCGCGCGAATACGATGGAGGCCATGCTCCGACGACTCGACCTCACGACGCTGCCCGAGGATCGCGAGCTGCGCGCGCTGCTGCCGCGGCCCGAGGTCGACGTCGACCGGGCGCTGCCCGCGGCGCAGGAGCTCATCGCCGACGTCCGCGAGCGCGGCGCCGAGGCGCTGCTCGAGCAGGCCGAGCGCTTCGACGGCGTGCGGCCCGCCGACGTCCGCGTGCCGGCCGACGCGATCGCGGCGGCCCTCGAGGCCCTCGACCCTCGCGTGCGATCGGCGCTCGAGACCGCGATCGGGCGCGTCCGCGTCGGCTCCGCCGCCCAGGTGCCCCCGCCCGCCTCGGTCGAGCTCGCCCCGGGCGCCGTCGTCGAGCTCCGCTGGCAGGCGGTCGACCGCGTCGGCCTCTACGTGCCCGGCGGCAAGGCGGTCTATCCCTCGAGCGTCGTGATGAACGTCGTCGCCGCGCAGGCGGCGGGCGTCGCCTCGATCGCGGTCGCGAGCCCCGCCCAGGCGGACCACCAGGGCCTCCCGCACCCCACGATCCTCGCGGCGTGCGCACTGCTCGGCGTCGACGAGGTGTACGCGATGGGCGGCGCCGGCGCGATCGGCGCGCTCGCCCTCGGCGTGCCGGCCCTCGGGCTCGAGCCCGTCGACGTCGTGACGGGGCCGGGCAACGTCTTCGTCGCCGCCGCGAAGCGCGCCGTCGCCGGGCGCGTGCGCGTCGACGCGGAGGCCGGCCCGACCGAGATCCTCGTCATCGCCGACGACAGCGCCGACCCCGAGCTCGTCGCGGCCGACCTCGTGAGCCAGGCGGAGCACGACGAGCTCGCCGCTGCCGTGCTCGTGACCGACAGCGCCGACCTCGCCGACCGGGTCGACGCATCCGTCGCGCGGCGCGCGGCCGCGACGCCCGCCGCCGCGCGCGTGCGCGCGGCGCTCGAGGGCGAGCAGTCCGCGATCGTGCTCGTGCGCGACCTCGAGGCCGCCGCGCGCGTGAGCGACGCGTACGCCCCCGAGCACCTCGAGATCCACACGCGCGACGACGACGGCGTGCTCGCGCGCATCCGCCACGCGGGCGCGATCTTCCTCGGGGCGCACGCGCCCGTGAGCCTCGGCGACTACGCGGCGGGCTCCAACCACGTGCTGCCCACGGGCGGCCAGGCCCGGCGGGTGGCGGGCCTCGGCGCCGCGACCTTCCTGCGGCCCCAGCAGGTCGTGCGCTACGACGCCGCGGCGCTCGAGGCGGTGCGCGCGGATGTCGTCGCGCTCGCCGCCGCCGAGGGCC
>NZ_JANQCH010000074.1 GCF_024723325.1 Agrococcus sp. HG114 | reverse complement strand
CGGCCGCTCGTCGAGCGGATCCTCGCGCGCGGCGACGAGACGCGCGCGATGCTCTCGACCACCGCGGTCGTCACCCAGCTCGCCGGCGCCGCCGCGCCGAACGCGCTCGCCGAGGATGCGACGGCCGTCGTCAACGTGCGCATCGCGGTCGGCTCGAGCGTCGAGGAGGCGGTCGCGCACGTGCGCCGCGCGATCGCCGACCCGCGCGTCGAGCTCGAGGTGCTGCACGGCCACGGGCCGAGCCCGGAGAGCCCCTCGAGCGGCGCGGGGTGGGAGGCGATCGAGGGCGCGATCGGGCGGCTCCGCCCGGATGCGCGCACCGTCCCGTACGTGATGCTCGGCGGCACCGACGGCCGCCACGCGCACCGCATCACCGACCGCGTGTACCGCTTCGCGCCGTTCGAGATGACCCGCGAGGACCGCCTCACGCTGCACGCGCGGAACGAGCGCATCCGCATCGACACGTGGCTCGACGGGTGCCGCTGGTACGCCGACCTCATCGAGTCGAGCTGCTGATGACGCGCTTCGCGATCGACGCGCCCACCGCGCTGCGGATCGTGCGCGAGCGCGTGCCGCTCGGCGAGCACCGCCTGGTCGGCACGGGCGCGCTGCGCTCGCAGGTCATGCAGCTGCTCGCCGACGAGGTGCGCGCGGGCTCGCTCGACGAGCCGACGGCGCGCGCCGAGCTCGAGGCGCTCGCGGGCCTCACGGTGCGCCTGCTCGCCGACCGCGTCTCGCGCGCGACCGCGTGGCGCATCGCGAGGCGACTCGACTGGGCCGAGATCGCGCCGGCCGAGCTGCTCGCGGTCGCGTCGCTCCAAGCAGACGTGCTCGTGACCGACGACGACCGGCTCGCGGCCGGGGCCGAGGGCGTCGTGGAGCGGATGCGGTGGGCCGAGTTCGCGGCCGCGCTCAGCTGAGCGCGCGGCGGCCCCGCAGCCGCTGCACGAGCTGCAGCGCGGCGACCCCGAGCACGGCACCCACGAGCAGGGTGAGGATCGTCACCGCGAACGCGACGAGCAGCACGGCGCCCTGCGCGAGGGCGCTCGCGTGCCACATCGACCACGGCGACATCCGCCACCACGACCCGTGCGCGCCCGCGGTGAGCGGGAGCACGACGAGCACGTAGGCGCCGCGCGGCCACCACCAGTGCCACGTCTCCGCGTGCACGACGGCGAGCGCGATGCCTGTCGGCACGAGGATCGCCAGCGCGGAGCGGCACAGCGCCACGAGGGTCGTCGTGGGCCGCTCGTCGTACCTCGCGTCGATGCGGCCCGAGACGGGATTGGCCACCCGCGATGCCTGCTCCATGGCACCTCCTGGCGTGCAGTGTGCCCGAGGTGCGGCACCCCGCGCCACTCACGTGCGGGAGGCGCCACTCAGGAGCGGGACGCGCCACTCACGTGCGGGAGGCGCCACTCAGGAGCGGGACGCGCCACTCACGTGCGGGAGGCGCCACTCAGGAGCGGGACGCGCCACTCACGTGCGGGAGGCGCCACTCAGGAGCGGGACGCGCCACTCACGTGCGGGAGGCGCCACTCAGGAGCGGGACGCGCCACTCACGTGCGGGAGGCGCCACTCAGGAGCGGGAGGCGCCACTCACGTGCGGGAGGCGCCACTCAGGAGCGGGAGGCGCCACTCAGGAGCGGGAGGCGCCACTCAGCGGGCGGCGGGGCGCTACATGCGCGACTTCGTGTGCCAGACCGTCTTCGTCTCGGTGAGGGCGAGGATGCGCTGCGGCGTCTCGGGCGCGTTGCCCGGCTCCGGGCGGATCACGCGCTTGAGCGTCTCGGCCGCCGCGACCTCGAGCGCGACCCAGTCGAGGTCGCCGGCGCCCGTGAGGTCGAGCGCGTTGACGTCGGCGTGGCTCGCGAGCCACGGCGCGAGCTCGGCCGGGTCGCCCGTGAGCACGTTGACGACGCCGCCCGGCAGGTCGCTCGTCGCGAGCACCTCGGCGAGCGAGATCGCCACGAGCGGCGACGATGCGGCGGGCACGACGACGACCGCGTTGCCGGTCACGAGCGCTGGCGCGACGACCGAGGTGAGGCCGAGGAGGCCCTCGCGCTGCGGCGCGACGATCGCGACGACGCCGGTCGGCTCGGGCACCGAGAGGTTGAAGTACGGGCCCGCGACGGGGTTGGCGCTGCCGGCGACCTGCGCGATCTTGTCCGTCCAGCCGGCGTGCCACACCCACAGGTCGATCGCGTCCTCGACCTGCGCGCGGGCGCGCGAGGCCGAGAGCCCCTCGGTGCGCTGCAGCTCGTCGGCGAACTGCGCCTTCCGGCCCTCGAGCACCTCCGCGACGCGGTAGAGCACCTGTCCGCGGTTGTAGGCGGTCGCGCCCGCCCAGCCCGGCTGGGCCTTGCGTGCCGCGCGGACCGCGTCGCGCGCGTCCTTCCGCGACGCCTTCGCGACGTTGGCGACGAAGCGGCCCTCGCCGTCGCGCACCTCGGTCACACGACCCGACTCGCTGCGCGGGAACGCGCCGCCGATGAAGAGCTTGTACGTCTTCGGGACGTCGAGGCGCGTGGTCGTCTTCGCCGTGGTGGTCATCGCTCGCCTGCCTTCAGGTACGCCTGCATGCCCTGGATGCCGCCCTCGCGGCCGTAGCCCGACTCCTTGTAGCCGCCGAACGGGCTCGCGGGGTCGAACTTGTTGAACGTGTTCGTCCACACGACGCCCGCCCGCAGCCTGTCGGCGACGGCGAGCACCCGCGAGCCCTTGTCGCTCCAGATGCCGGCCGAGAGGCCGTAGGGGGTGTTGTTCGCCTTCGCGATCGCCTCGTCGGGCGTGCGGAACGTGAGCACCGACAGCACGGGGCCGAAGATCTCCTCGCGCGCGATCGTCGAGGACGCCTCGACGCCCGTGACGACGGTCGGCGCGAACCAGTAGCCCTCCTGCGGCAGCTCGCACGCCGGGCTCCAGCGCTCGCCGCCCTCGGCGACGCCCTGGTCGACGAGCCGCGTGATGCGCTCGAGCTGCTCGCTCGAGTTGATCGCGCCCACGTCGGTGTTCTTGTCGAGCGGGTCTCCGACGCGCAGCGTCGCCATGCGCTCCTTGAGCCGGTCGAGCACCGCGTCGTGCACGTTCTCCTGCACGAGCAGCCGGCTGCCGGCGCAGCACACCTGGCCCTGGTTGAAGAAGATGCCGTCGACGATGCCCTCGATCGCCTGGTCGAGCGGCGCGTCGTCGAAGACGATGTTCGCGCCCTTGCCGCCGAGCTCGAGCGTGAGCCGCTTGTCGGTGCCCGCGAGCGCCTTCGCGATCTCGCGGCCGACGGCGGTCGATCCCGTGAAGGCGACCTTGTCGACGTCGGGGTGGCGCACGAGCGCGGCGCCCGTCGAGCCGTCGCCCGTGATGAGGTTCACGACGCCCGCGGGCAGGCCGGCCTGCTCGCACACCTCGGCGAAGAGCATCGCGGTGAGCGGGGTCGTCTCGGCGGGCTTCAGCACGACCGTGTTGCCGGCCGCGAGCGCGGGCGCGACCTTCCACGCGAGCATGAGGAGCGGGAAGTTCCACGGGATGACCTGCGCGGCGACGCCGTGCGGCTGCGGCGCGGCGCCGAGGCCGAGGTGGTCGAGCTTGTCGGCCCAGCCGGCGCAGTGGAAGAACCACTGCGCGACGAGCGGGATGTCGGCGTCGCGCGTCTCGCGGATGGGCTTGCCGTTGTCGAGCGACTCCGCGACCGCGAGCTCGCGCGCGCGCTCCTGCAGGATGCGCGCGATGCGGAAGAGGAGCTTGCCGCGGTCGCGGCCCGACATGGGGCCCCACACGGTCGTGAAGGCGGTGCGCGCGGCGCGCACCGCCGCATCCACGTCGCCCTCGTCGGCATGCGCGAACGTCGCGATCCGGCGCTCGGTGCTCGGGCTCACGGACGCGAACGGCGTGCCGCCGCCCGTCACCCACTCGCCGCCGATCCACAGGCGGTACTCCTCGCGCAGGGAGAGGATGGACGTCGACTCGGGAGCCGGCGCGTAGTCGAGGAATGCCATGGGGACCTCAGTCGATCGTGACGTAGTCGGGGCCGGAATAGCGGCCGGTGGTGAGCTTCTGGCGCTGCTGCAGGACGTCGTTCAGCAGGCTAGAGGCGCCGAAGCGGAACAGCTTCGGGTCGAGCCACGCCTCGCCGCACGTCTCGGCGACCGCGACGAGGTGCTTGATCGCGTCCTTCGCGGTCGCGATGCCGCCGGCGGGCTTGACGCCGATGCGCTCCCCCGTGAGCCGCTCCCAGTCGCGCACGACCTGGAGCATGAGCAGCGTCACGGGCAGCGTCGCGGCGGGCTGCACCTTGCCGGTCGAGGTCTTGATGAAGTCGCCGCCCGCGAGGATCGACAGCCACGACGCGCGGCGCACGTTGTCGTACGTGACGAGCTCGCCGGTCTCGAGGATGACCTTGAGGTGCGCGTAGCTGCCGTCGGTGCGGCGGCACGCCTCCTTCGTCAGCACGATCTCGTCGAAGACCTTGCCGTAGTTCCCCTCGAGGAACGCGCCCCGGTCGATGACCATGTCGATCTCGTCGGCGCCCGCGGCGACCGCGTCGCGCGTGTCCTGCAGCTTGACCTCGATGCTCGCGCGGCCGGCGGGGAACGCGGTCGCGACGGCGGCGACGTTGATCCCGTCGTCCTTGCCCGCGCTCCACGCCGAGCCGAGCGCCTCGACCGCGTGGCCCACCATGTCGCCGTACACGCACACCGCGGCCGGGCGAGGGGTCGACGGGTCGGTGGCGTCGGGGACGAGCGCCTTCGCGACGAGCGAGCGCACCTTGCCGCGCGTGTCGGCGCCCTGCAGCGTCGTGAGGTCGATCATGCGGATCGCGAGGTCGAGGGCGGCGGCCTTCGAGCTCGTCTTGATCGAGCGGGTGCCGAGCCGGGTCGCGCGGGCCTCGAGGCCCACGGCGTCGACGGCGGGCAGGCCCTCGAGGTGCCGGCGCAGCGCCACCTCCGACAGGTCGCTGCCGAGCAGCTGGACGGCGCGCTCAGCAGGCGCGAGCGCTGCGCTGGTCGATGTCACGCGGTTCCTTCTTCCGGGGCACTCGCGGCTCCGCCGGATCGGGTGGCGGATGGGTGCACGGCAGTCTACCGATCCGCGCCGGGTCGAGGGGCCGGGGCTCCGCGCCGCGGCTCAGGCGTCGACGGCGTCGACGATCGCCCGCGTCCGCTCGACGTCGCGGTGCATCTGCGCGACGAGCTCGTCGAGGCTCTCGAAGCGATGCATCGGTCGGACGAAGTCGACGAGCTCGAGGCTGATCGGGCGGTCGTAGAGGTCGAGGTCGACGTCGAGCAGGTACGCCTCGACGGTCTTCGCCGCGACGCCGTCGAACGTCGGGTTGTCGCCGATCGAGACGGCGGCGGTGAACGCGCCCGCGTCGACCCGGGCGATCGCCGCGTACACGCCGTCGGCGGGCACGAAGCCCTCGACGGGGGCGCCGAGGTTGGCGGTCGGGAAGCCGAGCGCCCGACCGCGCTGGAAGCCGCGCACGACGTCGCCGCGCAGCACGTGGCGGCGGCCGAGCATCGCGTTCGCCTCCTGCACGCGACCGAGGCTCAGCGCCTCGCGGATCCAGGTGGAGGAGACGCGGCGGCCGTCGGCGAAGCAGATGTCGTCGATCGACTCGACGCGCGCGCCGCGCGGCGCCGCGTGCTCGCGCAGCATCGCGGCGTCGCCCGCGCCGCGGTGGCCGAAGCGGAAGTCGTCGCCGACGAGCAGCACGCGCGCGCCGAGCCCGTCGAACAGCACTCGCTGCGAGAACTCCTCCGCGGGCTGCGCGGCGGTCTCGGGCGTGAACGGCACGACCACCACGCGGTCGGCGCCCGCGGCGCGCAGCAGCTCGACCTTGTGCGCGAGCGAGACGAGCGGCAGCGGCGCGCGGTCGGGGCGCACGACCTCGAGCGGGTTGCGGTCGAAGGTGACGACGGTCGTGACGAGGCCCTCGGGCTCGGCGAGCGCCCGCAGCTGCTCGATGATGCGCTGGTGGCCGATGTGGACGCCGTCGAACTTGCCGATCGTCACCGCGCTCGGCATCGCCTCGAGCTCGTCGATCCAGCCGAGGCCGCGCTCGGCGCGGCCGCTCACGCCGGCACCCGCTCGCGGCTCGCCCGCAGCCACCAGAGCCCGAGGAACGGCAGCACGGCGGGGATGAAGAGGTAGCCCATGCCGTAGCGGCTCCACACCGTGTCGTGGGCGAAGAGCTCGGGGGCGACGAGCGAGAGGGTGCCGACGACCGCGACGCCGACGAGCTCGAAGCAGACGGCGGCGAGCGCGACGCGCCGCCACGCATCCTTCGGGCTCGCGAGCGCGACGGTCGCGACGAGGTAGACGACGGCGGCGACGGCGCTCAGCGAGTACGCGAGCGGCGCCTCGTCGAAGCGCTGCACGATTTGCACGAACGAGCGGCCGGTCGCCGCGAGCGCGAGCACCGCGTACACCGCGATGAGGACCCGGCCGATCCCGGCATGCTTGCGCTCGCTCATCGGATCGATGATACTCCGGGCGCTCAGGCGACCTGCACGAACCAGATCTGGTGCATGCGGTACACCATGACGGCGCACGCGAGGATGCCGACGCCCACCACGAGCGTCGACCACTCCCCCTTCTTGTCGACGAGCGCCCACAGCACCGCCGCGGGCGGGATGACGAGCGCCGTGAGCAGGTACGTCCAGTACTCGAGGAGGTCGCCCGAGGGCCCGGCGCCCGCGATCGGCGCGATGATCGAGGCGACCGTCTGCACGACGAGGGTGAGGAGCGTGAACGCGGCGGCGCCGAAGACGAGGTCGCCGAAGGGGCGGCGCGCGAGCCCCATGATCGCGACGACGGCGCCGATGGCGCCGAGCACCGCCGCCTGCGCGAGCATGAGCCACGGGATCACGGGGCACCGCCCGTCGGGAAGTTGGTCACCGGCAGCATGCGGCGGCCCTCGACTCGCGCGATGCCGACGAGGCGCTCGCCGTGCACGGCGGCGACGATCCCGGCCTCGCCCTCGAGGGCGATTGTGCGGCGGCCGTTGGCGAGGTTCGCGGCGCGCTCGTCGTCCAGGCGGGCGACGGGCAGGATGCGCGCGGCGGCGCGGGCAGGCGGCAGCAGGAGCCGCTCGGCCTCGTCGGGCAGCGCGTCGGCGAGCGGGGCGCTGTCGACCTCGAACGGGCCGATGCGGGTGCGGCGCAGCGCGCTCAGGTGGCCGCCGACGCCGAGCGCGGCGCCCAGGTCGCGCGCGAGCGCGCGGATGTAGGTGCCGCTCGAGCAGTCGACGACGACGTCGACCTCGGCGCGGGGA
Source organism: Agrococcus sp. HG114 (assembly GCF_024723325.1). Classification (GTDB taxonomy): domain Bacteria; phylum Actinomycetota; class Actinomycetes; order Actinomycetales; family Microbacteriaceae; genus Agrococcus. The sequence continues at coordinate 3,829 of NZ_JANQCH010000074.1, read as the reverse complement.
CCGGGGCGGAACGCGAGCGCCTCGAAGCGCGCGACGGTCACGGGGCGCGCCGCGAGCTCGACCTGCTCCCCCGCGCGCACGCGGGCGTACGCGCGCTCGCCGTCGACCTTGATCGCGCTCACCGACGACGGCACCTGCTCGATGTCGCCCGTGAGGGCCCGCATCGGCGCGACCAGGTCGTCGCCCGACACGTGCGACGCATCCGCCCCGCCCGTGACGTCGCCCTCGGCGTCGTCGGTCGACGTCGAGGCGCCGAGCACGATCGTCGCCGTGTAGGTCTTGTCGAGCCCGACGATGTGGGTGAGCAGCCGCGTCGAGGGGCCCACGCCCAGGATGAGCAGGCCCGTCGCCATCGGGTCGAGCGTGCCCGCGTGGCCCACCTTGCGGGTGCCGAGCGCCCGGCGCGCGCGGCTCACGGCGGTGTGGCTCGTGATGCCCTGCGGCTTGTCGACGAGCAGGATCCCGTCGGGGTTCGAGGCGGCGGCTGGCACCCGACGAGCCTACCGATCGTGCCCGGCAGCGCGGCTGGGTCAGGAGCCCGCCCCCGGGACCTCGTCGATGTCCTCCTCGTGGTCCTCGACGTCGGGCCACGCGGCGATGTCGATCCCGTGGTTCTCGGGCGACGATCGTCCACCAGCCGCGCGGGTTGCGGTCGACGAGGCGCCCGCCCGCCGCGAGCGCCGCCTCGACCCGCGCCTCGGCGTGATCGGCCGGCACCGAGATGTCGATGTGCATGCGGCCGCGGCCCGGCTTCGGCGGCTCGAGCTCGTGGACCCACACGTGCGGGTTGCGGCGCTGCGGGTCGATCGCGTCGGCGTCGTCGACGAGCCGGTACCCCATGACCGCCGCCCAGAACGGCCGCACGTCGGCGCCCCGGTCCTGCGCCACGGCGAGGCCCGTCACCATGAGCTGCGACGGGTCGGGGCGATGGCCGCGGGCGCGCGCGACCTCGGAGATGCGCCGCGCGAGCTCGGCGTCGACCTCGCTGAGCGCACCGTTCAGGCGCGTGAACGTGCGGATCGTGACGCCGTGCGGGCGCACGTCGAGATCGGGGTCGTGGCCGACCTGCGCCGCGACGTCGGCGACCGCCGTCACGAGCGACACCGCGTGGGCGAGCGAGTCGCACGCGTAGTAGGCGTAGGCGCCCCAGTACAGCACGCGCCAGTCCTCCACGCCCGGGCGGGAGTGGAAGGCCCGCGCCGTCAGCCGCTCCGGGGCACGAGAGGTGTCGGTCACGGGCGCCTCCTGCGGTCGTGGCCGCGGCGGTCGCCGCCGGCCGGTGCCCGTACGGTAGGGCGCGGATGCCGCGCGGGGGAAGCCCCGAGCGGCCCCGTCGCCCGGCAGCCGGAGCCGGCATGGCGCCGGATAGCCTGCACGCATGGCGATCGGCGAGGATCCTGCACGGCCCGAGCGGCAGCGCGTCGCGGTGATCGGCGCGGGCGCGATCGGGGGCACGATGGCGGCGCTCCTGCACGCGGCGGGCCACGACGTGACCGTGACCGCGCGCGGCGAGCACCTCGCGGCGATCCGCGCCCACGGGCTGCGGCTGCGGGGCGGCTTCGGCGCGCTCACGGCGCCCGTCGTCGCGCTCGAGCGGCTCGAGGAGGCACCGGATGTCGCGATCCTCGCGGTGAAGGCGACCGGCGCGGCCGCCGCGATCGAGCAGAACCGCGCCGCGCTCGACGCCGTGCCGCTGCTCGTCGCGCAGAACGGCCTCTACGGCGAGCGGGAGGCGGCCCGGCTGCTCGGCCACGACCGGGTCGCGGGCGCGCTCTCGCTCATCGCCGCGAACTCGCTCGAGCCCGGTGTCGTGACCGTGACGGCGCCGAGCGCGACCGTCGTGGGCGGTGCCGAGGCGGAGCGCTTCGCGGCGCTCCTCGGCGAGGTGATGCCGGTCGAGCGCACGCCCGACCTCGAGGGCGCCCAGTGGACGAAGCTGCTCATCAACATGGTGAACGCCATCCCGGCGATCGTCGGCCACTCGGTGCAGGACGTGATCCGCGACCCGGGGCTGCGGCGCGTGATGGTCGCGTCCATGCGCGAGTGCGCGCGCACGGGGCTCGCGAGCGGCGTGCGCTGGCAGCCGATGCAGGGCCTCACCCCCGCGCTCGTGCGCCTCGTCGCGTGGGCGCCGTCGCGCATCGCGCAGCAGGTGCCGCTGCGCATCAGGGGCCGGCTCGGCGACGTGCCGAACCTCGGCTCGACGCAGCAGTCGATCCGGCGGGGGCAGCCGACCGAGGTCGACCGCATCAACGGGGCGGTCGTCGAGGCGGCCGCGCGCGTCGGCCGCGAGGCGCCCGTGAACGCCGCGCTCGTCGAGCTCGTGCACGAGGTCGAGCGCACGGGGCGGTTCGCCGCGCCCTCGGTCGTGCGGCGGCTCGCGTAGCGGCCGCGCCGCTCAGCAGGAGTCGGCGAACACCTGCACCGGGCGGCGCCAGTCGCTGTTGTCGACGATGAAGGCCGCCTTCCGGCGCGGATCGACCGCCCGCTCGTAGAGGTCGTGCGCCTCGCGGTACCGCCGGTGCGAGGGGTGCTCGACGTCCGGGTGCGCGCCGTCGCGGGCCCGCAGCCGCTCGCCGCGCACGCGAGGGTCGGCCTCGAGGTGGACGACCGCGTGCCACTTGCCCGCGAGCGCCGGGCGCTGCAGGAAGACGCCGTCGACGATGAGCACGACGTCGGGGCCCGCGGTCTCCCACTCCATCTCGAGCGGCGTGTCGGTGCGCAGGTCGAACGCGCGCGTCACGAACCCGGTCGAGCCGCCCATCCGGAACGGGTGCAGCAGCACCCGGTCGAGCAGCTCGGTGTCGAACGCGTCCTCGTAGTAGCCCTTCGGGGAGTCGCGGCCCTGGCGGTAGCGGAACGCCTGCGGCCGGTGGAAGTCGTCGGCGCTCGCCCGGAACGCCTCGACGCCCGCGCGCGCGAACGCGACCTGGAGCGCATCCGCGAACCGCGTCTTGCCGACCCCGTCGCGGCCCTCGACCGCGATGAGCCTGCGGCCGCGCGGGTTGCGGCGGAGCAGCTGGTCGACGAGGTCGGTGTAGAGCGCCTTCTGCTCAGGGCTCCAGGATGCGGCCTTCATGAGCAGCGCGCGGTCGACCATGCGGCCAGCCTAGGCGGTGCGCGCCGACCGGCCCCGGCTACGCTGGTCCCGATGTCGGGGGTAGCAGGGCTGGGCTCCGAGCCGGCCCTGCGGTCGCTCGCCGGCTGGTACCGCGAGCACGCGCGCGACCTGCCGTGGCGGCGGCCCGACTTCGACGCGTGGGGCACGCTCGTGAGCGAGGTCATGCTGCAGCAGACGCAGGCCGCGCGCGTCGCGGTCGAGATCGACCGCTGGCTCGAGCGCTGGCCCACCCCCGCCGACCTCGCCGACGCCCCGACGCACGAGGTGCTGCGGCAGTGGGGCACGCTCGGGTATCCGCGGCGGGCGCTGCGGCTGCAGGACACCGCTCGCGCGATCGTCGAGCGGCACGGCGGCGAGGTGCCGCGCGACGTCGAGGCGCTGCTCGCGCTGCCCGGCGTCGGCGACTACACGGCGCGCGCCGTCGCCGTCTTCCACTTCGGCGACCGCCACCCGGTCGTCGACACGAACGTGCGGAGGGTCGTCGCGCGCGCCGTGCACGGGCGCGGCGAGCAGGCTCCCGCGGCGAAGCGTGACCTGCGCGACGTCGACGCGATCCTCCCGCCCGGGCGCGACGACGCATCCGTCGTCTCGATCGCGCTCATGGAGCTCGGCGCGCTCGTCTGCACGGCGCGCGCGCCGCGCTGCCACGAGTGCCCGATCGCCGACGCGTGCGCGTGGCGTGCGGCCGGGTACCCGCCGTCCGAGGGG
>NZ_JANQCH010000073.1 GCF_024723325.1 Agrococcus sp. HG114 | reverse complement strand
GAGACGGCCGACGACCCGCTCGCCTCCGCGACGGTGCTGCCGCCGCTGCCGCAGGGGCCCTTCGGGCTGCTGTTCCACGCCCCCGACCTCGCGGCGCTGCCGCCGCTGCCCGCGCTGCGCGGCAGCTCGCCCAGCGGCGACTGGGACGACGACGAGGAGGGCGAGGACGACGACGAGCCGCAGGACGGCCGCCGCTCGCGCCGGTCGCGCTCCCGGTCGCGCTCGCGTCGCAGCGGCTCGACGACCGAGGACGAGAAGCCCCTCATCACCGAGCCGCAGAAGGTGCGCGGCTCCACGCGGCTCGAGGCGAAGCGCCAGCGCCGCCGCGAGGGCCGCGACGCGGGCCGCCGCCGCACCGTCGTGACCGAGACCGAGTTCCTCGCCCGTCGCGAGGCCGTCGAGCGCCAGATGATCGTGCGCTCGAAGCACGACCGCGTGCAGCTCGCTGTGCTCGAGGACGGCGTGCTCGTCGAGCACTACGTCGCGAAGGCGTCGGAGTCGAGCCTCATCGGCAACGTCTACCTCGGCCGCGTGCAGAACGTGCTGCCGAGCATGGAGGCCGCGTTCGTCGACATCGGCAAGGGCCGCAACGCGGTGCTCTACTCCGGCGAGGTCGACTGGGACGCCGCCGAGCTCGAGGGGCAGCCGCGCAAGATCGAGCTCGCGCTCAAGCCCGGCGACACCGTGCTCGTGCAGGTGACGAAGGACCCGGTGGGCCACAAGGGCGCCCGCCTCACGAGCCAGATCTCGCTCCCGGGCCGCTACCTCGTGTCGGTGCCCGGCGGGTCGATGAACGGCATCTCGCGCAAGCTCCCCGACACCGAGCGCGCGCGCCTCAAGAAGATCCTCAAGCAGGTGCTGCCCGAGGGCGTCGGCGTCATCGTGCGCACCGCCGCCGAGGGCGCGACCGAGGAGCAGCTCACGCGCGACGTCGAGCGCCTCACGCGGCAGTGGGAGCGCATCCAGCAGCAGCGCGGCGGCAGCGCCCCCCAGCGGCTCCACGCCGAGCCCGACCTGCTCGTGAAGATCGTGCGCGACGTGTTCAACGAGGACTTCCAGCGCCTCGTGATCCAGGGCTCGGAGGCGCTCGAGACGATCCGCGAGTACCTCGAGGCGATCGCGCCCGACCTGCTCGACCGCGTCGAGGAGTACGAGGGCGACGACGACCCCTTCGACCGCTACCGCATCGCCGAGCAGATCGACAAGGCGCTCGACCGCAAGGTGTGGCTGCCCTCGGGCGGCTCGCTCGTCATCGACCGCACCGAGGCGATGACGGTCGTCGACGTCAACACCGGCCGCTTCGTCGGCGCCGGCGGCAACCTCGAGGAGACCGTCACCAAGAACAACCTCGAGGCGGCCGAGGAGATCGTGCGCCAGCTGCGGCTGCGCGACATCGGCGGCATCATCGTGATCGACTTCATCGACATGGTGCTCGAGTCGAACCGCGACCTCGTGCAGCGCCGCCTCATCGAGTGCCTCAGCCGCGACCGCACGAAGCACCAGGTCGCCGAGGTCACGAGCCTCGGCCTCGTGCAGATGACCCGCAAGAAGCTCGGCCTCGGCCTCCTCGAGACCTACTCCGAGCCGTGCGAGGTGTGCGCGGGCCGCGGCGTGATCGTGCACCACGAGCCCGTCTCGAAGCCGCAGCGCCAGCAGCAGCAGCCCGAGAGCGGGCAGGGCGGGCGCCGCCGCGGCCGCGGGCGCGGGGGCGAGCAGGCGCAGCCCGACCAGCACCAGCAGCAGCAGGCGAGCGGCGGCACGCACGCGATCACCGAGGACATGCGCAAGGGCCTCTCGCAGATCGCCGCTGCCGCGAAGGGCAAGCCGGCCGATGCGGCGGATGCGCCGGCTGCGGCTGGGGCGGAGCGCCCGACGGGCATCGTCGCGCCGTCACGGGCCGCGGTCGAGGCCGTCGCCGCCGAGCCGGTCGTGACGATCCTCGACATCCCCGTGGAGCCGAAGGCCGAGCCGGTCGCCGAGAAGGCGAGCGAGCGCGACCTCGACGGGCTCCTCGGCAGCGCGCTCGACGCGCTCGCGGCGCCCGCCCCGGGCACGGGCCGCGCGGCCCGCCGCTCGCGCCGCGCCTCGTCGGGCATCATCACCGCGAAGCCCGACGAGCCCACCCGCTGATCGAGCAGGCCGCGCAGCGGCCGCGTCGGGATCCCGCGTCTCGATGCGGCGCGGCGCGCCTACTCGACGAGGGGAGGACGCCGGTCGCGCTCCTTCACCCGCAGGCCGCTCGCGATGAGCCGGCGCACGAGCTGCTTCGGCGGCACCTGCTCCGCGCCCATCGCGACGAGGTCGGCGATGCGCTCGGCGGGCACGTCGTAGTGGTCGTGGTCGAAGCCGCGCTCCGGGATGCCGGCCGCGCGGGCGAACGCGTGGAGCTCGTCGAGCGACGAGTCGCTCACGAGGTGCGCCCACATCGTGCCGTGGTTGGGCCAGAGCGGCTCGTCCACCAGGATCGCCATCCGCCCACGGTAGCGGCCGCCACGCCCGGCGCCGATGTTGACCGGTGCGCCCCGTGCCGTGTATCGTTGTCCGCTGGCGCTCGTCGCGTTCATCGCGCGCGCTGCAAGCTTCGTCCCGGCCCTGCCGGGAGTCGTTCCAACAGTGAGGATCCAACGTGGTGTACGCAATCGTGCGCGCCGGCGGCCGGCAGGAGAAGGTCGAGGTCGGCACCGTGCTCGTCGTCGACCGCATCGCCGGTGACGACAACGGCAACGTCGAGCTGGCCCCCGTGCTGCTCGTCGACGGCGACAAGGTCACGACCGACGCCGACGCGCTCGCCAAGGTCAAGGTGACGGCCGAGGTCGTGACCGACCTGCGCGGCCCGAAGATCCGCATCCAGCACTACCGCAACAAGACCGGCTACAAGCGCCGCATGGGCCACCGCTCGGAGCTCACGCGCCTCAAGGTCACCGGAATCAAGTAAGGGGCCGCGAACAATGGCACACAAGAAGGGCGCATCGTCCACCCGCAACGGCCGTGACTCGAACGCGCAGCGCCTCGGCGTGAAGCGCTTCGGCGGCCAGGTCGTCAAGGCCGGCGAGATCATCGTCCGCCAGCGCGGCACCCACTTCCACCCGGGCGCGGGCGTCGGCCGCGGCGGCGACGACACGCTGTTCGCGCTCGAGGCTGGCGCGGTCGAGTTCGGCACGAAGGGCGGCCGCAAGGTCGTCAACATCGTCGCTGCGGGCTGACCCACACGGCACTCGATGAACGGGGCGGGCTTCGGCTCGCCCCGTTCTCGCATCGATAGGAGGCTTCCATGGCGACGTTCGTCGACCAGGTGACGCTGCACCTGCGCGCCGGGAACGGCGGCCACGGCTGCGTCTCCGTGAAGCGCGAGAAGTTCAAGCCCCTCGCGGGCCCCGACGGCGGCAACGGCGGCGACGGCGGCGACATCGTGCTCGTCGCCGACCCGCAGGTCACGACGCTGCTCGGCTACCACCGCAACCCGCACCGCTCGAGCGAGAACGGGCAGCCCGGCATGGGCGACCACCGCTCCGGCACGACGGGCGCCGACCTCGAGCTGCCCGTGCCGGTCGGCACGGTGGTGACGGATGCGTCGGGCACGCAGCTCGCGGACCTCGCGCAGCCGGGCATGCGGGTCGTCGTCGCCGAGGGAGGCCAGGGCGGGCTCGGCAACGCCGCGCTCTCCAACCAGAAGCGGCGAGCGCCGGGCTTCGCGCTGCTCGGCACGCCGGGCCAGGAGGGCGACGTCGTCCTCGAGCTGAAGACCGTCGCCGATGTGGCGCTCGTCGGGTTCCCGAGCGCGGGCAAGTCGAGCCTCGTCGCCGCGATGTCGGCCGCCCGGCCGAAGATCGCCGACTACCCGTTCACGACGCTGCACCCCAATCTCGGCGTCGTCGAGTCGGGGCAGTCGCGCTACACGATCGCCGACGTGCCGGGCCTCATCGAGGGCGCGAGCGAGGGCAAGGGCCTCGGGCTCGAGTTCCTGCGCCACGTCGAGCGCTGCTCGGCGCTGCTGCACGTCATCGACTGCGCGACGCTCGAGCCGGGCCGCGACCCGGTGAGCGACCTGCAGGTCATCCTGCGCGAGCTCGAGGCGTACCCGGTGCCGGAGGGCCAGACGCCGCTGCTCGAGCGCCAGCAGCTCGTCGCGCTCAACAAGGTCGACGTGCCGGAGGCCGCCGAGCTCGCCGCGTTCGTGCGGCCCGAGATCGAGGCCATGGGCTACCGCGTCTTCGAGATCTCGACCGTGGCGCGCAAGGGGCTGCGCGAGCTCTCGTTCGCGCTCGCCGAGATCGTCGAGGCCGACCGGGCCGCGAAGGCCGCGGCCCCGGTGCCCGAGCGCATCGTGCTGCGGCCGAGGGCGATCGACGACCGCGGCTTCGAGATCAAGGTCGAGGGCTCGCACGCGGGCCCCGTGTACCGCATCCTCGGGGCGAAGCCCGAGCGGTGGGTGCAGCAGACTGACTTCCGCAACGACGAGGCCGTCGGCTACCTCGCCGACCGGCTCGCGAAGCTCGGCACCGAGGACGCGCTGCTCAAGGCGGGCGCCGTGCCGGGTGCGACCGTCGTGATCGGCCCGGGCGCGGGCATCGTCTTCGACTGGGAGCCGACGATCGCCTCCGCGGCCGAGCTCGTCGGCAACCGCGGCACCGACCCGCGCCTCGACCGCAACGACCGCCGCACGACCGCCGAGCGGCGCGACGAGTACCACCGCCGCATGGACGCGAAGCAGGCGGCGCGCGACGACCTCGCCTCCGAGCGCGAGGCCGGCATGTGGACCGACGACGAGGGGTTCGAGGTGCAGCGCTGGGACGACGAGGCGTGAGCTCGATCGACCTCGCCGTGCGCGAGCGGGTCGTCGTCAAGGTCGGCTCGTCGTCGATCTCGGGCGACCGGCGCGGCCAGATCGAGCCGCTCGTCGACGCGCTCGCGCGCCTGCACCGCTCGGGCGAGGTGATCCTCGTCTCCTCGGGCGCGATCTCCACGGGGATGCCGTACCTCGGCCTCGAGTCGCGGCCCGTCGACCTGCCGATGCAGCAGGCTGCGGCCGCGGTCGGGCAGAACGTGCTCATGAACCGCTACCAGCGCAGCCTCTCGCGGCACGAGCTCGTCGCGGCGCAGATCCTGCTCACCGCCTCCGACATGGAGATGGACTCGCACCGCGTCAACGCGCGGAACGCGCTCGAGCGCCTGCTCGAGCTGCGCATGCTGCCGATCGTCAACGAGAACGACACCGTCGCGACCCATGAGATCCGCTTCGGCGACAACGACCGGCTCGCGGCGCTCGTCGCCCGGCTCGTGGGCGCCGACCGGCTCATCCTGCTCTCCGACATCGAGGCGCTGCGCACTGCGCCCCCCGGGGAGCCGGGCTCCGAGCCGATCCACCACGTGCCCTACGGCGACCCGATGGACGGCGTGCAGCTCGGCGCCTCGGGCTCGCACATCGGCTCGGGCGGCGCGATGACGAAGGTCGACGCCGCGCGGCTCGCCGCCGAGGCGGGCGTGCGCGTGACGGTCACGGCGACGCCGCTGCTCGAGCGGCTGCTCTCGGGGGAGCGGCTCGGCACCGAGTTCGAGCCGAACCCCGCCGCGCTGCGCTGAGCCGCGCCCCCGCGGACGCTCCGCTGCATCCGGCGCACCTCACGGCACAAGGACCAGCTCCGCAGGGAGGTCGATCGCGCCTCGGCCTGTGACGGAAGGGGGGATGTGGCCTTGCCCTGTGCCGTCCTCGGCCGGCCGCGTGCCCGGCCCGCCCCGGAGCATCCGCCGGCTCGTAGGATCGAGGCATGGCCGACGAGCTCGAGACGCTGCTGACCGAGTCGAAGCGCGCGTCGCGCGCCCTCGGCGTCGCGCCCGCCGAGCAGCGCCACGCGGCCATCGCCGCCATCGCCGACGCGATCGAGGTAGCGGCCGAGCGCATCCGCGCCGCCAACGCCGAGGACCTCGAGCGCGGCCGTGCGAACGGCCTCGCCGACGGGCTCCTCGACCGCCTGCTGCTCGACGAGTCGCGCATCGCCGGCCTCGCCGCCGCCGCGCGCGCGCTCGCCGAGCTGCCCGACCCGGTGGGCGAGGTGCTCCGCGAGCGCACGCTGCCCAACGGGCTCGAGCTGACCGAGGTGCGCGTGCCGTTCGGCGTCGTCGGCGTCATCTACGAGGCGCGCCCGAACGTCACGGTCGATCTCGCGTGCATCGGCCTCGGCTCCGGCAACGCGGTCGTGCTGCGCGGCGGCTCGGCCGCCGAGCGCTCGAACGCCGTGCTCGTCGACGTCATGCAGGGCGCGATCGAGGCGGCCGGCCTGCCGCGCGCGGCCGTGCAGACGATCGACCGCTTCGGCCGCGACGGCGCCGGGCGGCTCATGCGCGCGCGCGGCCTCGTCGACCTGCTCGTGCCGCGGGGGAGCGCCGCGCTCATCGAGCGCGTCGTGACCGAGTCGACCGTGCCCGTCATCGAGACGGGCGCCGGCGTCGTGCACGCGTTCGTCGACCGCGCCGCCGACCTGCCGATGGCGGTCGAGATCGTGCTCAACGCGAAGACGCAGCGCACGAGCGTGTGCAACGCGCTCGAGACGGTGCTCGTGCACCGCGACATCGCCGAGACCGCCGTGCCCGTGCTCGCCGACGCGCTCCGGCAGGCCGGCGTCACGATCCACGCCGACGCCGCGCTCCCGGGCGTCGACGGCGCCGCGCCGCTCGGCGAGCACGGCTGGTCGACCGAGCACCTCTCGATGGACGTCGCGATCGGCGTCGTCGACGGGCTCGACGCGGCGATCGAGCACGTCAACGCCTTCGGCACGCACCACACCGACACGATCATCACCGACGACGCGCAGTCGGCGGCGCGGTTCCTCGCCGAGGTGGACTCCGCGGTCGTCATGCACAACGCATCCACCCGCTTCACCGACGGCGGCGAGTTCGGCTTCGGCGCCGAGGTCGGGATCTCGACCCAGAAGGCGCACGCGCGCGGACCGATGGGGCTGCCGGAGCTCACGAGCACGAAGTGGATCGTGCGCGGCACGGGCCAGGTGCGGGCCTGACCGATCCGCCGCGATAGGCTTGCATCGATCGGAGGCTTCCATGACGCTGACACCCCTGACCTCGGCCCTGCTCGGGGCCGCGGAGCACGCCGAGTCCTCGGCCGACGCCGGCTTCGGCCCCTACATCGCCGCCGGCATCACCGCCGCCGTGTTCATCTTCTCGGCGATCGTGCTGCGATCGTTCCGCGACGTCGCGCACCGCTCCGAGCGGCACGACGTGCACGGCAACGCCTGAGCGCGCCATCCGTGCCTGAGCGCCGGCGTCGCCTGGGCATCATGGGCGGCACGTTCGACCCGATCCACAACGGCCACCTCGTGGCCGCGAGCGAGGTCGCGCACCACTTCGCGCTCGACGAGGTCGTGTTCGTGCCGACGGGCGAGCCGTACCAGAAGCGCAGCGTGTCGCCGAGCGAGGACCGCTACCTCATGACGGTCATCGCCACGGCGTCGAACCCGCAGTTCCGCGTGAGCCGCATCGACATCGACCGCGAGGGCCCCACCTACACGATCGACACGCTGCGCGACGTGCGCGCGCTGCACCCCGACGCCGAGCTCTTCTTCATCACGGGGGCGGATGCGTTCGCGTCGATCGTCGAGTGGAAGGACGCGGACGAGCTGTGGGAGCTCGCCCACTTCGTCGCCGTCAGCCGCCCGGGTCACCACCTCTCGGTCTCCGGGTACCCGCGCGAGCGCGTCTCTGAGCTCGAGATCCCGGCACTTGCGATATCCTCTACCGATTGCCGTGCGCGCGTCCGCGCCGGGTATCCCGTCTGGTATCTCGTGCCGGACGGGGTGGTTCAATACATCAGCAAGCACGACTTGTACCGGAGACTGACAGCATGACCGATGCGAACGAAGGGCGGCCGCTCACCCGGCGCCAGCTTCGCGAGCTCGAGCGCGCTGCAGAGCTGGCGAGCTCCGGCGGGCTCCCGCCCGTCCCCGATCCCGCGGCAGCGCCGAACGACGCGCCCGTGCGCCTGGGTCGCCACTCCACGCCGAGCGTGCCCGCCGCGCCCGAGGAGACGCAGCCGATCGAGCCGCTCGTCGAGCCGCCGCAGAAGCCGCTCGGGCGGTTCTTCGGCCGCAGGAAGGCCGACGAGGCGGTCGAGCCCGCCCCGACGGTGGCGCTCGACCGCGTCGATGTGCGCCCCGGGGACGACGTCATCGAGGCCGAGGTGCAGCCGCCGGCCTCGCGCGGCGCATCCGTGCCCGCCCCGTGGTCGGCGCGCCGCTCGAGCGTGCAGGTCGATGACGTGCAGGGCCTCGACACCGTCGACGACGCCGAGATCGACAGCCTCGAGATCGACGAGGTCGTCGTCGAGCAGCCGCGCATCTCCGCGCACCGCGTCGCCGACGCGACCCCGGCAGAGCTCGAGGACCGCCGCCGCGCGCTCGACGAGGAGGAGGTCGTCCGCACCGGCCCGAGCCGCGGCCAGACGCAGCGCCTCCCGGTCATCGTCAACGTCGTCTCCGACACCTCCGAGCACCACATCGCCGACCTGCGCGACCAGGGGGTCGCGACGACCGGCGGCTCGTCGACGTCGTCGTTCACGGCTAACGCGCTCGTGCTCCCGGCCGGCACCGACAGCCCCGACTTCCAGCTCGAGGGCGAGGACGGCCTCCTCGTCACCGGCTCGATCGACGTGCCCGACGGCTTCGCCTCCTCCGGCCGCGGCAGCGCCTCGATCGACGGCAGCGACGTCGACGCCGAGGTCGCCGACGGCGAGGTCTCGAGCCCCGAGTCCGCGCCCGTGCGCGCCTCGAAGGCCGTGTCGTCCTACGCGAACGCGCGGGTGCAGATCGCCCCGCAGAAGCAGCGCACCAACCTGATGCCCGTCGCCATCGGCGCCGGCGCCGGCGTGTTCGTCGCCGGTGTCGTGGGCGTCATCGTCTGGGCGCTGTCGCAGGGGGTCCTCTGAGCCGCCGGAGCGCTCGATGAGCGCCGATCAGAAGGCGATCGACCTCGCCCGGTCCGCGGCGCGGGCTGCCGACAAGGCGCTCGCCGTCGACCAGGTGGCGCTCGACGTCTCGGGCCAGCTGCCGCTCACCGACGTCTTCCTCATCGCGACCGGCCGCAACGAGCGCCAGGTCTCGGCGATCGCGCGCGAGATCGAGGATGCGCTCATCCTCGACGGCGCGAAGCCCATCCGCCGGGAGGGCCGCGCCGACGGCCGCTGGGTGCTGCTCGACTTCTCCGACATCGTGGTGCACGTCTTCCACGAGGAGGAGCGCACCTACTACCAGCTCGAGCGCCTCTGGCGGGACGCGCCGGTCGTCGACCTGCAGCTCCCCGCCCCGCCCGTCACCGAGTAGCGCGCCGGCGCGCCGGTGGCGCCTCCCGCAGGTGAGTGGCGCGTCCGGCAGGTGAGTGGCGCGTCCGGCAGGTGAGTGGCGCGTCCGGCAGGTGAGTGGCGCGTCCGGCAGGTGAGTGGCGCCTCCCGCAGGTGAGTGGCGCGTCCGGCAGCTTCGTGAGCCGCCAGCCAGGTGCGTGACCCGCCAGCCAGGTGCGGGGGCCGCCAGCCAGGTGCGGGCGCCGCCAGTCGGGTGCGGAGCCCGCCAGTCGGGTGCGGGGGCCGCCAGTCGGGTGCGTGTGGCGCCAGTCAGGCGCGGGAGGCGCCACTCAGCCGCGGCAGGCGCCACTCAGGTGCGGGAGCCGCCAGTCAGGCACGCGGGGCGCCACTCAGGTGCGGGAGCCGCCACTCAGGCGCGGGAGGCGCCACTCAGGCGCGGGAGCCGCCAACCAGGCACGCGAGGCGCCAGCTCGGCGCGGGAGGCGCCAGTGAGACGACGGGGCCGCCACCCGAGTGGTGGCGGCCCCTGTGCGCGAGAGTGGTCGTCAGGCGGCGGGGGTCAGGGTGATGACGTTCGCCCAGGGGTCGTCGAAGCGGAGGGAGCGGCCGTCGTCGCTCACCGCGACGCCCGCCGACGTGAGCCGCTCGCGGGCGGCGCCGAGCGCATCCGCATCGGGCACCGTGATCTCGACGCGACCGAGGCCCAGCGTGTCGGCGCGGCGGCCGGCGCCGCGCGAGTTCCACACGTTCATCGCCATGTGGTGGTGGTAGCCGCCCGCGCTCACGAACAGCGCCGTGTTGCCGAGCGACGTGGTCTCGGCGAAGCCGAGCGCGTCGACGTAGAACTGCCGCGCCGTCGGCACGTCGCCGACCTGGAGGTGGACGTGGCCGACCTTCGCGCCGATCGGCGCGGTCGCCGACTGGCCGAAGCTGCCGCGGTCGAGGTGCTCGTTGACGAAGCGGTTCGGGTCGATGAACTCGGTCGTCATGTAGACCTGCCCGTTCGACCAGTGCCACTGGTCGCGCGGCCGGTCGACGTAGAGCTCGACGCCGTTGCCGTCGGGGTCGGCGAAGTAGAACGCCTCCGACACGTGGTGGTCGCCCGTGCCGGCGAACTGGATGCCGGGGATCTGCGTCATCCGCACGACCGCCGCGGCGAGCGCCGCGTGCGTCGGGTAGAGGATCGCGGTGTGGAACAGGCCCGCGTCGGCGGGATTCGGGCCGCGCAGGTCGGGCGCCTCCTCGAGCACGAGGATCGTGCGGCCGCCGACGCCGAGCTCGACGACGCCGGGTCGCTCGGCGATCTGCTCGAGGCCGACGCCCGCGGTGTACCAGTGCACGAGTCGCGCGAGCTTCGCGGTCTTCAGCATCACGGGGCCCATGTCCGTCGCGTCGGGCAGCAGATCGATCGTGTTCATCAGTTCCTCCGAGTGATGGAACGCCCGCGGGCGCAGGGCATTCCGAGCCGGCTCGCGGTTCCCGCCGCTAGGCTCCACGCGGTGAGCGAGAGCCTGTGGTCGATGCGTGCGGATGCGATGCTGGAGCGCGTCGCCTCCTCCGAGCCGACGCCCGGGAGCGGCGCGGCTGCCGCGGTCGCCGGGGCCTTCGGCATCGCGCTCGTGCTCAAGGCGCTCGCGATCACCGACGGTGACGGATGCGCGCCGCTGCGCGACAGGGGAGCGGCGCTCGTCGAGCGCGTGGTCGCGTCCGCGGACCGCGACGCGGAGGCGTTCGCGGCGGTCGTCGACGCGCAGGGCGGCGACGACCCGGCGGGCGACGACGCACGCGTCGAGGAGGCGACCGTCGCGGCGGCCGAGGTGCCGCTCGGGCTCGCCG
>NZ_JANQCH010000072.1 GCF_024723325.1 Agrococcus sp. HG114 | reverse complement strand
GGCAGCGAGAGACCGGCCTGCGCGTCGCGGCGCAGCGCCCGGCGCTCGGCGCGCGAGAGGTCGCGGTGCGTGCGCCGCTGCGGACCGCGGCGACGGCGGTGGTGCCGCAGCGCGAGCAGCAGGAGCAGCAGCGCGATGGCGAGGAAGACGAGCCCCGCGGTGATGAGCGGTCCGAAGAGCGGCGTCTTCGCGTCGAACGGCCACACCACGGCGATGCCGGCGGGCGCGGGCGCGCCGGGCGCGCCGGCGACCGCGATCGAGTAGCCGACGGGCAGGTCGATCGTCACCTCGAGCGAGCCCTCCCCCTCGTGCTCCTCGATCCACATGTCGTTCCCGGCGAGCGGCGGCAGCGGCTCGCTGTCGCCCGCGCGCTCGTCGAGCCGGAGCGCGTCGGCCTCGTCGACCTGCGCGATCGCGTGCGCGCTCTCGCCGACCCATCCCTCGACGTCGTGCGCACGGCCGACGACCGCCGTGATCGGGCCGTCCCCCTCGATCGAGAGGGTCTGCACGCCGTCGTGCGCGTTCATCGCCTCGCCCGGGATCACCACGACCTGCGCGTCGGTCGGCTCCTGCACCTCGGCGACGATCGTGTCCGGAGGTGCCCAGATCGTGCGCTGCCCGACACCGAGGCCGAGCAGCACGAGCGAGATCACGAGGCTCACGGCCGCGAGGATGTATCGCACGGGTCAGAGGTCCTTTCACGCTCGCCGCGGGATGCGGCGGGCCGTCCGGCTGGACGGCGCTGAGCGGGCAAGCCTCCAGGGTACCGACGCCGCCTGGGCTCTGCCAAGCCCGCATCCCCCGCACCCCGGGATCGGCCCCGCGCGCCGTGCAGGAGACGCCCGCCGCGCGCCACCTAGGATGCGGACTGTGAAGATCCGGAACGGGTTCGTCCTCGGCCTGCTGGGCGGTCTCGGCGTGCTGCTCGCGCTCGCGATCGGCGCCGCGGTGCAGCAGATCGGCACGGTGCTCGTGTGGGCGTTCGCCGGCATCTTCCTCGCGCTCGGGCTCGAACCGGTCATCCAGTTCCTCATCCGCCGGAAGGTGCCGCGGTGGGCGGCCGTGCTGCTCGTGTTCGTCGTGATCGTCGCCGCGCTCGTCGGCGCCGGCTGGCTCATCGTGCCCGTGATCGTCTCGCAGTTCTCGAGCCTCGTGCAGGGCGTCACCCGCGAGATCGAGGGCGGGCTGCTCGACAGCGTGCTGCAGTGGGTGCGCGACACCTTCCCGGCGATCGACGTCGACGGGACGCTCGAGCAGCTCGGCGGAGCGCTCACCGACTTCAACACGTGGTCGTCGCTGCCCCCGTGGATGTCGGACTTCGCCGCGTCCATCATCGCGGGCATCGGCCAGGTCGCGTTCGCGATCGGCGGCGCGCTCATCGTCGTCGTGCTCATGCTCTACTTCACCGGCTCGCTCCCGGCGCTCAAGTCGGGCATGTACCGGCTGGTGCCGGCCTCGTCGCGCCCGAAGTTCATCGAGATCGCCGAGCAGATCATGAAGTCGGTCGGTCGGTTCGTGCTCGGCCAGGTGTCGCTCGGCCTGCTGAACGGCCTGCTCTCGTTCATCGTGCTCTCGATCGTCGGCTCGCAGCTCGCGGGCGTCTACGCGTTCATGGCGCTGCTGGCCTCGACGATCCCGCTCGTCGGCACCATCTCCGCGTCGATCGTGATCTCGCTGCTCGTGCTCCTGCTCGACGGCCCCCAGACGGCGCTGCCCGTGGCGATCTGGTACCTCGTCTACATGCAGCTCGAGGCGTACGTCATCAGCCCGCAGGTGATGAACCGCGCGGTGCGCGTGCCCGGCGTCGTGGTCGTGCTCGCCGCGCTCATCGGCGGCACACTGCTCGGTATCCTCGGCGCGCTCGTCGCAATCCCGGTCGCGGCGGCCATCCAGCTGATCCTGAAGGAAGTCGTGATCCCCAAGCAGGATCTGAAGTAGCTCAGCCGGCGCGCCAGCAGCCGGTGTGCCAGTGGCGCCGGTCCTCGATCGCGCGCTCGCCGAAGATCGAGTCGGCGCGCCACACCACCACGTGCGCCGTCCCGCGCTGCACGGCGCCGCCGCATCCCGGGCACACGTAGTCCTTCGCCGCGGCGGCCGCCGACATGGGCTGCACGTGCCACTCGGCGCCGCCGCGCCGCTCGATGCGCGCGACGCCGCGCATGACGCGGTCGACGTCGAGCGGCACGTGCGGCTGGGTGCGACGACTCGGCCGCCGCGAGGGCATCAGTACCAGCCGACCTGCTGCGAGTGCGCCCACGCGCCGCACGGCGTGCCGTAGCGGCCGGAGATGTAGCCGAGGCCCCACGTGATCTGCGTCGCCGCGTTCGTCTGCCAGTCAGCGCCGGCGGTAGCCATCTTCGAGCCGGGCAGCGCCTGCGGGATGCCGTACGCGCCGCTCGAGCGGTTCTGCGCGTAGACGTTCCAGTTCGACTCCTTCTCCCACAGCCGGTAGAGGCAGGAGTACTGGTCCTCGCCCCAGCCGCGCGCGAGCACCATCTGGCGCGCGATCGCCTGGGCGGAGCCGGGATCCGGAGCCGCGACCGTCGGGATCCGCACGGCGGCGCGAGCCGTGCTGCCGGACGCCGCGGCGGAAGCGGCTGCCGGCACCGGCTCGGGAGTCGGGGTCGGCGTCGGGGTGTGCACCACGATCGTGTCGCGCACGAGCGATGCCTGGGCCCCCGTGACCTCGCCGAGCTCCTGGCCCGGACGCGGCTCGCTCGAGAGCGCGGGCTCGGCCATCACCTCGGCGCCCGGGCTCGCGGCCACCGACACGAGCACGAACCCGGCCGCGGCGATCAGCGAGACGCCCGAGAGCACGCCGCGGGTGCGCGTCTTGCGCGCGTCTGCGGTGCTGGAGCGGGTGAACACGAGGGTCGACCGTATCACGGAACGGTAACGAAGCCGAGGGCCGATCCGTTCAGCGCACCGCCAGCATGAGCCCGACGACGGTGTCGAGCAGCGCGTCGACCTCATCCTCGTCGTAGCCGCCGAACTGGGCGTCGAACTGCACGGTGCGCACCTCGCGGGCGGTCATGTCGGGGCCGTCCTCGAGATAGGCGGCGATCCTGCGCGAGAACGCGTCGACCTCGCTCACGCGGTAGCCGCGCGAGATGCGGCTCACGCGCCGGAAGCGCTGCTCGTCGGGCTTGCGCAGCTGCTCGAGCGCCTGCTCGGCGCGCTCCCGGATGCGCGCGTACCAGGCGGCCTCGCCGTGCTCCGCGATGCCGCGCTCGTGCTCGCGCCGCGCGAAGGCCTCCTCGAGGCGCTCGAGCGCGGCGTCGACGTGCGCCGGCGAGTAGCCGCCCTTCTGCATGGGGAAGCTCGTCCGGCGGATGGTCGAGGAGTCGATCGCCGTGGCCGCGCGCGCGTCGGTCGCGTACGCGCGACGAGCATCCTCGAGGAAGTCCTCGACCTGCTCGATGTCGTAGCCGGGCTGCGATCGCTTGGCCCTCGGGAACGTGCTCATCGCAACCATCATGCCAGCGGCGGGCCGCCGGTCAGGCGTGGACCACTTGGAAGAGCGCCATCATGACCACTGCGCTCGGCAGGATCGAGTCGAGCCGATCGAGGAATCCGCCGTGCCCGGGCAGGAACGAGCCGATGTCCTTGATGCCGAGGTCGCGCTTGATGATCGACTCCGCGAGGTCGCCGACCGTCGCCGTCACGACGAGCAGCGCCGCGAGGACGAACCCGAACCACCACTCCTGCCCGAGCATCCACACCGACAGGAGGATCCCGGCGCCGGTGGCGAGCAGCGCGCCCCCCGCGAGGCCCTCCCAGGTCTTGCCCGGGCTGATGCGCGGCGCGAGCTTGTGCTTGCCGAGCCAGACGCCCGCCGCGAGGGCGCCCGTGTCGATCACGGTGGTCATGATGATCATCGCGAGCGTCCACCACTGCCCGCCGTCCTGCGCCGTGAGCAGCACCGCGAAGCTGCCGAGCACCGCGACGTAGCCGATGCAGAGCGCACCGCCCGTGATGTCGGCGAAGACGGCGGATGCGCCGGTGCGGGTGCGCACGTCGGCGAGCTCCACGAGGCGCACGACGGCGACGATCGCGATCGCGCCGAGCGTCGACCACCACAGGCCCGCCGCGCCGAGGAACCACGTGATCGGCACGACGGCGCTGCCGAGCAGCACGAGCGGGATGCGCGGGACGTCGCGGCCGGCGAAGCGGAGCGCGCTCGCGAGCTCGTAGAGCGCGAAGCCGACCATCACGGTCGCGAAGACCATGAAGAGCGTCTTCACCCACAGCAGGCTCGCGAGCAGCACGCCGCCGAGCAGGAGGCCGATGCCGATCGCGGCGGCGAGGTCGCGACCGGTGCGCTTGTTCACGCGGGCACGAGTCGCCTCGATCTGATCCCTCGCCGCGTGGATCTGCGCCTGGATCTGCGCGTCGATCTCGGCGGCGCTGCGGTGCTCCTTGCGCATCGGTCGCCCTCCGAGCCCTCGATCAGACCTCGAGGAGCTCGGCCTCCTTCTTCTTCAGCGCCTCGTCGACGCCGTCCACGGCCTGCTTCGTGAGCTGCTCGAGCTCCTTCTCGGCGCGGGCGATCTCGTCGTCGCCGACCTCACCCGTGAGCTTGTCGAGGTCGGTCATCGCCTGCCGGCGCACGTTGCGGATCGCGACGCGCGCCTGCTCCGCCTTGTCCTTGACGATCTTGACGTAGTCCTTGCGGCGCTCGGCGGTGAGCTCGGGCATCGTGATGCGCACGATCTGGCCGTCGTTCGAGGGCGTGACGCCGAGGTGCGGGGCGTTGACGATCGCGCGCTCGATGTCCTTGAGCGCCGACTTGTCGAACGGCGTGATCACGAGGGTGCGCGCCTCGGGCTGCTGGAAGGACGCGAGCTGCATGAGCGGCGTCGGGGTGCCGTAGTACTCGACGTTGAGCCGCTGGAACAGCGCGGGGTTCGCGCGGCCGGCGCTCACCGTCTGGAAGTCGTCCTTCGCGACCTCGATCGACTGCGCCATCTTCTCCTTGGCCGAAGCCAGAACGTCGCTGATCACGTGGTTCCTTCCGTTGCTGTGGATTGTAGTGCTGGCGGGGCGCGGTCAGGCGCGCACGAGCGTGCCCACGGGCTGGCCGAGGATCGCCTTGGTCAGCGCGCCGTCGCCCTCCATGCCGAACACGCGCATGGGCATCCGGTTGTCCATGCAGAGACTGAAGGCGGTCGAGTCGACGACCTTGAGCCCGCGCACGAGCGCGTCCTGGTAGGTGATCTCGTCGAACCGCGTCGCGGCGGGGTCGAGCTTGGGGTCGGCCGAGTAGACGCCGTCGACGCCGTTCTTCGCGACGAGCACCTGGTCGGCGTCGATCTCGAGCGCTCGCTGCGCCGCGACGGTGTCGGTCGAGAAGTAGGGCAGGCCCGCGCCCGCGCCGAAGATCACGACGCGCCCCTTCTCGAGGTGCCGCTCCGCGCGGCGGGGGATGTACGGCTCGGCGACCTGGGTCATCTGGATGGCGGACTGCACGCGCGTCTCGGCGCCCGCCTGCTCGAGGAAGTCCTGGAGCGCGAGCGAGTTCATGACCGTGCCGAGCATGCCCATGTAGTCGGCGCGACCGCGGTCCATGCCCCGCTGGCTGAGCTCGGCGCCCCGGAAGAAGTTGCCGCCGCCGACGACGATCGCGATCTCGACGGTCTCCGCCGCTTCAGCGATCTGCTTCGCGATCGCCGCGACCACGTCGGGGTTGACGCCGAGGCTGCCGCCGCCGAAGGACTCTCCCGAGAGCTTGAGGAGGACTCGTCTGCGGGGCTGTGCTGGCATGGGCTCCTCCTGGATCGCGACCCGCGACGGGCCTCCAGAAGCCTACCCTGCCGCATCCGCACGGACAGCGAGAGGGCCGGGGTCTCCCCCGGCCCTCTCGTCGTGCGCTGCGGCTACGCGCCGACCTTGAAGCGCGCGAAGCCGGTGACCGTGAGGCCGGCGGACTCGAGCACCTTCGCGACGGTCTGCTTGCTGTCGCGGGCGTAGTCCTGGTCGAGCAGGACGATCTGCTTGAAGAAGCCGTTCAGGCGGCCCTCGATGATCTTCGGCAGGGCGCCCTCGGGCTTGCCCTCGCCGCGAGCGATCTCCGAGACGAGCTCGCGCTCCTTCTCGACCTGCTCGGCCGGCACCTCGTCACGCGTGACGTAGGTGGGGTCGAACATCGCGATGTGCTGCGCGACCGCGCGAGCGGTCTCCGCGTCGTCGCCCGAGTAGGCGACGACGACGCCCACCTGCGGCGGCAGGTCCTTCGAGGTGCGGTGGAGGTAGACGGCGTGCTCGGCGCCCTCGATGCGAGCGACCTTCGTCAGCTCGATCTTCTCGCCGATGGTCGCTGCCTGCTCCTCGATGATCGACTTGACCGTGCCCGACTCGGCCGGCGCGGCGAGCGCCGACTCGAGGTCGGCGGCGCCGGAGGCGGCCACCGCGGCGACGACCCGCTCGGCGAGCGCGATGAACTTCTCGTTCTTCGCGACGAAGTCGGTCTCGCAGCCGAGCGCGATCATCGTCACGGCGCCCTCGCCCTCGGCGGTGGCGACGAGGCCCTCGCTCGTGGAGCGGTCGGCGCGCTTCGCGTTGCCCTTCGCGCCCTTGAGGCGCAGGATCTCGGTGGCCTTGTCGACGTCGCCGCCGGCCTCCTCGAGGGCCGCCTTCGTGTCGCTCATGCCGGTGCCGAGCTGCTCGCGCAGCATCTTGAGGTCGGCGATGCTGATGTTGGCCATGCGCTGCTCCTTAGTTGGACTCGGACGCGGCGGCGTCCTCGGTGGTCTCGGCGGCGGGAGCCTCGTCGGCGACGGGCGCCTCGGCGGCGGCCTCGTCGGCGGCGGGGGCCTCGGCGGCGGCGGGGGCCGCTGCGGCCTGCTCGGCGTTCGCCTGCTCGAGGAGCTCGCGCTCCCACTCGGCCATCGGCTCGACCTCGGCGTCCGCACCGCCGCCGTGGCGCTGCATGAGGCCCTCGGCGGCCGCGTCGGCAACGATCTTCGTGAGCAGCGCGACCGAGCGGATCGCGTCGTCGTTGCCCGGGATCGGGTACTGCGCGTCGTCGGGGTCGCAGTTGGTGTCGAGGATCGCGATGACCGGGATGCCCAGCTTCTTCGCCTCGTCGACCGCGAGGTGCTCCTTGTTCATGTCGACGACCCAGAGCGCCGAGGGGGTGCGCTGCAGGTTGCGGATGCCGCCCAGCGACTTCTGGAGCTTCTCGAGCTCGCGGCGCTTGAGGAGGAGCTCCTTCTTCGTGTAGCCGGAGGTGGTGTCCTCGAAGTCGATCTCCTCGAGCTCCTTCATGCGGCTCAGGCGCTTCGAGACCGTGTTGAAGTTGGTGAGGAGCCCGCCCAGCCAGCGCTGGTTCACGTAGGGCTGGCCCACGCGCGTCGCCTGCTCGGCGATCGTCTCCTGCGCCTGCTTCTTGGTGCCGACGAAGAGCACGCTGCCGCCGTGGGCGACCGTCTCCTTGACGAAGTCGTAGGCCTTGTCGATGTAGGCGAGCGACTGCTGCAGGTCGATGATGTAGATGCCGGAGCGCTCCGTGAAGATGAAGCGCTTCATCTTGGGGTTCCAGCGTCGGGTCTGGTGCCCGAAGTGCACGCCGCTGTCGAGCAGCTGGCGAGTCGTGACGACGGCCATGGCCGCCTCCTTCTTCTGTTCTGGTTGCCGGCCCGACCGGTCGGTCGAGCCCCTGACGCCCTGACGCACCACCACCAGGCATCCGGGCACGGGGCTCGGATGGGCTGGACCAACGGGGGTGTCGTCGCGACGGGCGCGCGAAGTCATCGCCGAGAGGCGACGCCCTCTCATGCTACACGGCGCGCGGGCATCCGGACGAGCCACGCGTTCTCCACCGCGCCGCCCGTGCGCCGCATCGCTCGGGGCGCGCCCCGGGCATCCTGGCGCGATGCGCTCGATCGCCCTGCTGCTCGTCGCCGCCCTCGCCCCGTGGGCGTGGCCCGTGGAGCCCTCGAGCGTCGCCCGCGCGTTCGACGCGCCCGCGAGCGCCTACGGCCCCGGGCACCGCGGCATCGACCTCGAGGCGCCGGCCGGCTCGGCCGTGGTGGCTCCCGACGACGGTACCGTGCGGTTCGCGGGGCCGGTCGCCGGCCGCCCCGTCGTGTCGATCGAGCACGCAGGCGGGCTCGTGTCGAGCTTCGAGCCGGTCGAGCCCGCGGTCTCGCGCGGCGATGCCGTGCGCCGGGGCCAGCGGATCGGCACGCTGCTGCCCGGCCACGTCGCCGGGCAGACCCGGCTGCACCTCGGCGCACGGCTCCGAGGCGACTACGTCGACCCGCTGCTGCTCCTCGGGGTCGAGCGGCCGGTGCTGCTGCCGATGCGCGACGGCAAGCGGTCTCAGGCTCGCGGATGCGCGGTGCGGTACGCGTCGGTGAGGCGCTCGAGCGAGACGTGCGTGTAGATCTGCGTCGTGCCGAGGCTCGCGTGCCCGAGCATCTCCTGCACCGAGCGCAGATCCGCGCCGCCGTCGAGCAGGTGCGTCGCGGCGGTGTGCCGCAGCGTGTGCGGGCCGTGCGGTCCCGAGCCGGGCTGGTCGGCGAGCAGGCCCGTGATGAGCTCGTGCACGCGCCGCTGCCCCAGCCGGCCGCCGCGCGCGCCGAGGAACAGCGCCGGCTGCGCATCCGCGCCGACGGCGAGCTGCGGGCGGCCGGCGCGCAGCCAGTCGAGCACGGCGTCGAGCGCGGGCCGGCCGAACGGCACGACGCGCTCCTTCGAGCCCTTGCCCGTCACCCGGACGGTGAGGCGCTCGAGGTCGACGTCGTCGACGTCGAGCCCGACGAGCTCGCTGACCCGCAGCGCGGACGCGTACAGCAGCTCGACGACGGCGACGTCGCGGAGCGCGGCGGCGTCGCCCTCGGCCGACGCGGCGGCGAGCGATGCGAGCATCTCGTCGACCGCGGCGCGCGAGAGCACGCGGGGCAGGTGGCGGTCGCGCTTGGGGGTGCGCAGCCGGCCGGCTGCGTCCTCGCCGCCCCGCGCCGCGAGCCAGCGGCTGAGCCCGCGCGCCGCGGCGCTGCGGCGCGCGATGGTCGACTTCGCGAGCCCGGCCTCCGAGGCGGCGTAGAGCCAGTCGCGGAGGATCTCGAGATCGAGGGCGGCGGCGTCGGTGAGCCCGGCGCGCTCGCAGTGCCGCGCGAGGCTCCGCAGGTCGGCGCGGTAGCCGCGCACCGTGTTCGGCGATGTGCCGCGCTCGCGCTCGAGGTGCGCGAGGTAGGCGTCGACCGCCTCGCCGATGCGCATCAGTCGCCGCCGGCCACCGGCTTGCGGCTGAACCGGTCGAGGCGCTCAGCCGGTGGGAGCGCGTCGACGGCGCGGGCGAGCGCGGCGGGGACGGTCTCGCGCGACTCGTGCGGCAGCGCGGGGACGACCGAGTGCGCGATCGCGTCGGGGTAGATCTCGACGAGGTTGAACGACTGCGTCGCGTCGATGCCGTGCATGGCCGGCGGCGGGCCGGCGAGGTCGTCGGCGTAGCTCGTGGCGCCCGCGAGCACGACGGGCACCTCGGCGAACGTGCCCGACCCGCCGACGTGCAGGTGGCCGGAGAGGATCGCGCGCACGTCGGCGCCGTCGAGCACCTCGGCGAGGCGGCGCTCGTCGCGGAACTCGAGCAGGCGCATGAGCCTCGTGCGGTACGGCAGCGGCGGGTGGTGCATCACGAGCACCGACCCGAGCGGGGGCGGGTCGGCGAGGGCCGCCTCGAGCCACTCCGCCTGGCCGTCGTCGAAGGCGCCGTGGTGCCAGCCGGGCATGCTCGAGTCCAGGGCGACGATGCGCACGCCGCCGACCTCGACCACTGCGTCGATGGGGTCGAGCGGCTCGCCGGGCAGGCCGAGCGCGGCGCGCATGGCCGGTCGCTCGTCGTGGTTGCCGGCCGTCCAGACGATCGGCGCGCCCAGCTCGGCCGCGACCGGCTCGAGGATCTCGCGCGCGAGCGCGTACGCCTCTGGCTCGCCGAGGTCGGCGACGTCCCCCGACACGACGATCGCGTCGGCATCGGCCGCGGCGACGCGGAGGCGGGCTGCGGCGTCGCGCAGGTGCGACGCGGTGTCGACGAGCCCGGCGAGCGGCGCGCCCCCGGCGAGCAGGTGCGTGTCGCTCACGTGGGCGATCACGACCGACGGGTCGGGGTGCATGCCGTAGCTCACGCGCTCAGGCTAGCGACGCCCCCTCACCCCGCCGAGCGCCCGCGCCGACGCTCGCTCCCCCGGGCGCCCGCACCCAGCCGCTCCCCCGCTCGCACGCGCGCGCGCCCAGCTCGAGCAGCGCGAGCGACGCGGTGACGTCGCGGGGCGCCATGCCCGTGCGGACCGCGAGCTCGTCGACCGCGCGCGGTGCGCGCGCGCTCAGCGCGTCGAGCACGCGCACCTCGTCGCTCGTGAGGCCGCCGAGCGGCTCCGCCGCGACCTCGGGGCCGTCGATGAGCTCGACGACGTGCTCGGCGCGCTCGACGACGGCGGCACCGTACTCACGCAGCAGGCGGTGGCAGCCCGCGCTCGAGCCCGAGGTCACCGGGCCCGGGACCGCGCCGAGCGGGCGGCCGAGCGCGGCCGCGTGGCCGGCGGTGTTGATCGAGCCCGACCGAGAGCCGGCCTCGACCACGACGGTCGCGCTCGAGAGCGCGGCGATCAGCCGATTGCGCGCGAGGAACCTCCAGCGCGTGGGCGGCACTCCGCTGGGCGCCTCCGCCACGACGCAGCCCGTCGACGCGACCCGCCCGAGCAGCTCGTCGTGCCCCGCGGGGTAGAAGCGGTCGAGGCCGCCCGCGAGCTCGCCGAGGCCGCCCGCGAGCTCCGCGCCGCCCGAGCCGAGCGCATCCGCCCCGTCCGCCGCGGCGCCGAGCTGCTCGGCGAGCGTGCCGTAGCCGCCGAAGATGCCCGAGATGAAGCCGGTCGTGACGAGGTCGCCGAAGGAGGCGACGATCGACTCGCCCGTCTCGGCGGCGAGGCTCGTGGCGAGCCCGTCGGCGGAGGCGTCGGTGACGATCTCGATGCCCGCCTGCCGCGGCGCGTCGCCCTGCAGGCTCGACACGCGCGCCGAGAAGTCGGCGGGGATCGTGACGACCGCGTGCACGGTGCCGTCGGCGAGCTGCTCGGCCGCGTCATCGGCGTTCAGGATGCGGAAGTCGAACCCGTCGCCGTCGTCGGCGACGAGGTCGGTCACGACCTGCCGGCCGGCGAAGGTCACCGACTCGGTGCCGTCGGCGGCGGTCGACGTGAGCATCTCGTCGAGGTTCACGACCTG
>NZ_JANQCH010000071.1 GCF_024723325.1 Agrococcus sp. HG114 | reverse complement strand
GGGTAGCGGAACGCGTCCTGCTGCCGCACCTCGTCGAAGTCGCGCGGCGCCGACTCGCGGAAGGCGACCGAGAACAGGCTCCCTACCCGGCTGATCGCGTGCGCGACGCCCTCCGCCCGCAGCGCGTCCACGAGCGCCGCCGTGATGACGTCGGCAGCCTCGTCGAGGCGTCGGTACACGTCGTCGGTCGCGAGCCGGAGGGTCGTGAGGCCCGCGGCGACCGCGACCGGGTTCCCCGAGAGGGTGCCCGCCTGGTAGACGGGGCCGAGCGGCGCGAGCAGCTCCATGAGCTCGCGCCTGCCGCCGACGGCGGCGAGCGGCATGCCGCCGCCGATCACCTTGCCGAAGGTCAGGAGGTCGGGCGCCTCGTCGCCCGTCCAGCCCTCGATGCCCCACATGCCCGCGCGGTCGACGCGGAAGCCCGTGAGCACCTCGTCGCTGATGAGGAGCGCCCCGTGCGCGTGCGCGGTGCGGGCGAGGAAGCCGTTGAAGTCGCCGTCGGGCTCGACGACGCCCATGTTCGCGGCGGCGGCCTCGACGATCACGGCGGCGATCTGGTCGCCGCGCTCGGCGAACAGCCGCTCGATCGCGCCGCGGTCGTTGTAGGGCACGACCACGGTGGTCGCCGCGACGGCGGCGGGGATGCCCGCGGAGCCCGGCATCGCGAGCGTCGCGAGCCCAGAGCCCGCGGCGACGAGCAGGCCGTCGGAGTGCCCGTGGTAGTGGCCGTCGAACTTCACGAGCAGGTCGCGGCCCGTCGCGCCGCGCGCGATGCGGATCGCCGTCATCGTCGCCTCGGTGCCGGTCGAGACGAGCCGCAGTCGCTCGACCGGTCCCACGCGGCGCTCGACCTCCTCGGCGAGGAGCGCCTCCGCGGGCGTCGACGCGCCGAACGAGAGGCCGTGGGCGGCGGCGTCCTGCACCGCCTCGATCACCTCGGGGTGCGCGTGACCGAGGATGGCCGGCCCCCAGCTCGCGACCAGGTCGACGAGGTCGCGACCCTCCGCATCCGTCACGTAGGCGCCGTGCGCCCGCACGAGGAACGAGGGCGTGCCGCCGACCGACCCGAAAGCGCGCACGGGGCTGTTCACGCCGCCGGGGATCGCGAGCTTCGCCCGCTCGAACAGCTCGGCGTTCGTGCTCATGCCCGCGCTCCCGTCGTGCCGAGGCCCAGCCCGTGCGTGCCGAGCAGCTGGGCCTGCTCGATGGCCCAGTAGGTGAGCACGACGTCGGCGCCCGCGCGCACGATGCTCGTGAGGCTCTCGGCGATCATGCGGTCGCGGTCGATCCAGCCGTTCGCGGCGGCGGCCTCGACCATCGCGTACTCGCCCGAGACCTGGTACGCCCACACGGGCACGTCGGATGCGGCGGCCACGTCCGCGAGCACGTCGAGGTAGAGACTGGCCGGCTTCACCATCACGATGTCGGCGCCCTCGGCGAGGTCGAGGAGCGCCTCGCGGAGGCCCTCGCGGCGGTTCGCGGGATCCTGCTGGTAGGTCTTGCGGTCCCCCGTCAGGCTCGAGTCGACCGCCTCGCGGAACGGGCCGTAGAGCGCCGAGGCGTACTTCGCGCTGTAGCCGAGGATCGCGGTCTGCTCGAAGCCCGCCTCGTCGAGGGCGGCCCGCACGCGCTCGACCTGGCCGTCCATCATGCCGCTGAGGCCCAGCAGCTGCGAGCCGGACTCCGCCTGCGCGACCGCCATCGCCGCGTAGCGCTCGAGGGTCGCGTCGTTGTCGACCGAGCCGTCGTCGGCGAGCACGCCGCAGTGGCCGTGGTCGGTGAACTCGTCGAGGCACAGGTCGGTCTGGATGACCGTCGCGTCGCCGAAGCGCTCGGCGAGGAACGCCGTCGCGCGGTTGAGGATGCCGTCGGGATCGGTCGCGCCCGACCCGACCGCGTCCTTGGCCTCGGGCACCCCGAAGAGCATGACGCCGCCGACGCCAGCCTCGATCGCCCGCTCGACCTCGCTCGCGGCGGAGTCGAGCGTGTGCTGCACCTGGCCCGGCATCGACCCGATGGGCCGCGGCTCGCTCAGCCCCTCGGCGACGAACATCGGCAGCACGAGCTGCGCGGGGTGGATGCGGGTCTCGGCGACCAGGCGGCGCATGGGGGCGCTCTGCCGGAGCCTGCGGGGGCGGATCGTGGGGCTCATCGGTCTCCAGGGTACTCGGGGGCGCCCGGCCGGGCCGAGCGGATCGGGCCGGGCTCCGGGGCCCGGCCCCCGCGCATCCGCCCCTATCGCTCGGCGCCAGGTGGTGCCTAGGGTGGCGATCGCCGAGGCTCGACCCGGGCCCCGCGTGGACCGGAGGAGCGCATCATGCAGGCAGTGCAGTACAGGGCATTCGGGCAGCGGCCGGAGCTCGTCGAGGTCGAGCGGCCGACGCCGGGACCGGGCGAGGTGCTGCTGCGGATCACCGCGTCGGGGCTGTGCCACTCCGACGAGGTCGTCATGTCGTTCCCCGAGGAGGGCTACCCGTACCCGATGCCCATGACGCTCGGGCACGAGCCCGCGGGCGTCGTCGAGGAGCTGGGCGAGGGCGCGACCGGCGTCGAGGTGGGCGACAGCGTCATCGTCTACGGCTGCTGGGGCTGCGGCGTGTGCGCGATGTGCGCCGACGGGCGCGAACAGCTGTGCCTGCGCGGCATGGTCTCGCCGGGCCTCGGCCGCGACGGCGCGATGGCCGAGCACATGCTCGTCGACACCCCGCGGCACCTCGTGCCGATCGGCGACCTCGACCCGGTGCGCGCGGCCTCGCTCACGGATGCGGCGCTCACGCCGTACGAGGCGATCAAGAAGGTGCTCCCCCACCTCACGGGCGGCTCGACGGCGGTCGTGATCGGCGCCGGCGGGCTCGGGCACGTCGCGATCCAGCTGCTGCGCGTGCTCACGTCGGCGCGCGTCATCGCGCTCGACGTGGGCGAGGAGAAGCTCGCGTTCGCGCGCGAGATGGGCGCGCACGAGGTGCTCGAGTCGAACGCGGATGCGGCGGGCAGGATCAAGGAGATGACCGGCGGCGTGGGCGCCGACGTGGTGTTCGACTTCGTCGGCATCGACCCGACCGGGGCGACCGCGACGGGCGCGGTGAAGGTCGCGGGCGCTGTGGTCGTGGTCGGTGCGGGCGGCGGCACGGCGAAGGTGGGCCTGCTCGCGGCGCCGTACGACGTCGAGGTGCGCACGTCGCTGTGGGGCACGCGGTCGTCGCTGCTCGAGCTCGTCGAGATGGCGCACCGCGGCGAGGTCCGGATCGAGACGACGACGTACCCGATCGCCGACGCGCTGCGGGCGTACGCCGACCTGCACGACGGCAAGGTGCGCGGGCGCGCGGTCGTCGTGCCGTAGCTGGCGCGCGCCGCGCCGGCGCGCTACGCCTCCTCGGGCGCGGCGGCCTCGGCGTCGGCCTCCCGCGCCCCGAGCTCCGCGTCGATCGCGTCGGCGAGCGCGCCGATGACCGGCCAGCCGCCCTCCGAGCTGTTGCCGAGCACGCTCACGGTCGTGCGCTCGTCGACGAGGTGCGTCGAGCGGAAGGACGCGCCTGCGTCCCAGCCCTCGCTGATGAGGGCGTCCGCGGATGCGTGCAGGAAGAGCCCGAGCCCGGCGCGCTTGCGCTCGCCCGGCACGTCGTGCCGCGGCTGCGCCATGAGCTCGACGCTCGCGCGCGAGACGATGCGGCCATCGAGCAGCGCCAACCAGAAGCGGTGCAGGTCGGCCGCGGTCGTGAACGCCCCGCCGTCGCCGTTGCCGAGGATCGGGAGGTGGAGCGTGTTGACGAGGTCGCCCTCGTCGTCGATGTAGCCCGGTGCTGCGTCGGCGGGGAGCGCATTCAGCGGCAGGTAGCCGGTGCGCTCGAGGCCCGCCGGCTCGAGCACGAGCCGCCGCACCGCATCGTGGAAGCGCTCGCCCGTCACCCGCTCGAGCACGATCGCGAGCACCACGTAGCCGCCGTTGCAGTACGCGAAGCGCTCGCCGGGCGCGAAGGCCTGCGGAAGCCCGTCGAGCATCGGCAGGAACGCCTCGGCCATCGTGAGCGCGTGCGGGGGCACGGTGAGCACGTAGTCGGCGGGCTGCCAATCGGAGTCCTCGTCGAGGTAGTCGCCGATGCCGGACGTGTGGCCGAGCAGGTGCTCGACGGTGACCCGCTCGTCGACGAGCGGCAGGTCGGCGCCCAGCACCTCGCGCACCCGCTGGTCGAGCCGCAGCGCGCCCTGCTCGATGAGGCGCATGACCGCGAGCGCCGTGAACGCCTTGCTCCCGCTCGCGATCGCGATCCGCGCATCCGCCGTCATCGGCACGCCGAGCCCGCGGTGCAGGAACCCCTCGGCGCGCTCGAGCACGCGGCGCTCGCCCACGTCGATCGTCGCGACGCCCGTGAAGCGGCCGCGGGCGATGGCCGCGTCGAGCGCCGACTCGTCGATGTGCATGGCTCCTCCTCGGATCTGGCGCCGTCGCGCGCTCACCATCCTGGCCCCGGCACGCGCTCCGCGGGCCGGTCGATGAGAGCGCCGTCCCGGATCGTCCAGAGCCGCGTGATGCCGAGCCGATCGAGGAACTCGGCGTCGTGGCTCGCCACGACGAGCGCGCCCCGGTGCGCCGCGAGGGCCTCGACGAGCCGGTCGATCGAGTCGAGGTCGAGCGAGTTGGTCGGCTCGTCGAGCAGCAGCAGCTGCGGCGCGGGGTCGGCAAGCAGCAGGCGCGCGAGCGCGAGGCGGAAGCGCTCGCCGCCCGAGAGCTCGTGCACGCGCTGCTCGGCGCGATCGCCGCGGAACAGGAAGCGGGCGAGCTGCGCGCGGACCTCCTGCGGTGGGCGCCCGGGCGCCGTCTCGCGCACCGCCTCGACGAGCGTGGCGTCCTCGTCGGCGAAGCGGATGCGCTGCGGCAGGAGCGCGGTCTCGCGGATGCATCGGGCGACCTCGGCGACCGCTCCCGGCCGGTCGTCGGGGCGGGATCGGGCGGCGCCGGCGATCGCCTCGAGCAGCGTGGACTTGCCCGCGCCGTTCGATCCCGTGAGGGCGATGCGCTCGGGGCCGCGCACCTCGACCTGCTCCTCGCCGGGCAGGCGCAGGGCGAGCACGTCGCGCCCGGGCGGCACGTGGGTGCCCGGCAGCTCGATGCGGATCGCCCGGTCGTCGCGTAATCGCGCCTCCGCGGCCTCGAGCGACGCGGCCGCGGTCGACTCGCGGCCCTCGTGCAGCGCCTTCGACCGCGCGGAGGTGCGCTCGGCCTTGCGCTGCAGGCTCCCCGCCACGATCTTCGGCATCCCGCCCGCCAGGAATGCCCGCCGCCCTGCCGCCTCGGAGCGCGAGCGCCGCTCGGCAGCCTCCACCCGCTCCCGCCGCTCGCGGCGCAGCAGCTGCTCCGCGTCGCGCACGTCCTGGGCGGCCGCCGCCTGCTCCGCCTCGAGCGCCGCGCGGTACACGGAGTAGGGGCCCTCGAAGGTGCGGAGCGCCGAGCCGACGCCCGGGCCCGCCGCGTGCAGCTCGGCGATGCGGTCGACGCGCTCGAGCAGCGCGACGTCGTGGCTGACCACGACGAGCGAGCCCCGCCACGCGCCGACGGCGTCGTGGAGGCGGGCGCGGGCCTCCGCGTCGAGGTTGTTCGTCGGCTCGTCGAGCAGGGCGATGTCGGGGCGCCGCAGCCGGACGGCCGCGAGGCCGACGAGCACCGCCTCGCCGCCCGAGAGCGCCCCGATCGGGCGGCGCAGCAGGTCGGCGTCGCCGGGGAGGCCGAGGGCGGCGAGCTCCGAGAGCGCCTCCGCCTCGACGCCCCAGCGGTCGCCCACGGTGTCGAAGTGCGCATCGGCGACGTCGCCGCGCTCGATCGCGGCGATCGCCGCGAGCACCGGCGCGATGCCGAGGGTGTCGGCGACCGTGCCCGAACCGAGCGCGAGGTGCTGGGGCAGCGCGGCGATCGTGCCTCGCACGGCGACCTCGCCGCTCGAGGGCGCGAGCTCACCCGCGATGAGCCGCAGCAGCGTGGACTTGCCTGAGCCGTTCAGGCCGACGAGGCCGGTGCGGCCGTGGCCGAGGACGCCCGTGAGCGCGTCGAGCGCTGCGGTGCCGTCGGGCCAGGAGTAGGAGACGCGCGAGAGCGCGATGGCGGGGTGTGCCAAGGGAGGACCTCCGAGAGCGTGGTGAGCGCTGACGGCGTGGTCGACGGTGCGTGTGCCGTCGGGTCAGCGCGGGATCGCGGCTCCCGTGCTGTCGGTCATCCCCGGTGTCTCCTCCGTGCGCGGTGCGCCGGCGCTGACACCGCCGACGATTGCTCGGGCGATGCTACGGCACGATCGGCGGCTCGGCAACGCCCGCGCGGCGTCGGTCGGCGGATGCATCAGCGCGGCGGCTCGGGGTCGGTCACGTCGGCGACGTGGGCGCCGAGGTGCGCGACGAGCGCGTCGCCGTCGACGGTCGCGGCGACGCCGTGGTCGCCCGCCCCGATCGAGACGCGCCGGCCGAGCACGCGCTCGTCGGCGATCACGGGCAGCGGCTGCCGCGTGCCGAACGGCGTGATCGTGCCGCGCCGGAAACCGGTGACCTCGAACGCGGCGTCGGCGTCGGGCATCGAGAGGCGGCTGACGCCGAGCAGCTCGCGCAGCTTCGGCCACGCGATCGTGCGGTCGCCCGGCACGAGCACGAGCAGGTGGTCGCCCTCGCCGCGGCGCACGACCATCGTCTTGATGACGTCGGCGGGCTCGACCCCGCGCGCCGCCGCCGCCTCGGCGAGCGACGAGACGCGGCCGTGGCGGGTGATCTCGTGCTCGAGCCCGGAGGCCGCGAGCGCGTCGAGCGCGGGGTTCGTGTCAGCCATGCCCCGAGGCTACGCCCGCGGGCTCAGCGCGCCGCCGCGACGAGCGCGGCGACGAGGGCGGGCGCGTTCGGCTCGTGCGCGATGGCCGCGACGCGCAGGCCGTGCCGGCGGCAGTCCTCGGCGGTCTGGTCCCCGATCGCGATCACGCGCACGTCGTCGCGCAGCCCGAGCCGCGCGACCTGCCTCGCGACCGATCCCGAGGTGACGAGCACCGCGTGGATCGGCGTCTCGGCCGGCTCGACCGCGGTGAGCACCCCGTCGACGCCGTCGCGCGCCGTCGCGAGCTGCTCATCGCGGAGCCGCTCGGGGTCCACCGTCGGGATCGTGCCCGTGCGGTCGACGGCGCCCGCGAGCTGGGCGGTCGACTCGAACGCCGGCACGGTGCGGTAGGCGACGACGTCGGTCACCTCCATGCCGCGCTCTCGGAGCCCGTCGGCGACGGTCGGCTTCGCGTCGAGCGCTCGGGGCCAGAGCACGCTGCCCGAGCGGGCCGGCCACTCGTCGACGAGCCCGCCCGCCGACTGCCGGGTCGGCACGAACGACACCGGCACGCCGCGCTCGCGCAGCGCCGCGGCCGTCACGGCACCCACGGCCGCGACCCGCACCGAGGCCGGCACGCGGGGCAGCACCCGCACGGCCGAGCGGCTCGTGAGGACGAGCCAGTCGAAGCGGCCCTCGGCGAGCTGCGCGAGCGCCCGCTGCAGCGGCTCCTGATCCTCGGCGGGCTCGATCGTCACGAGCGGCAGGATGAGCGGCTCGAAGCCCGCCTCGGTCACGAGCCGGGCGACCTCGTCGCCCCACTCGCCGCCGCGCGGGATCAGGACGCGCACGGGCCGTCGCCTCAGTCGCCCGCGGCGCTTGCTTCGTGCACGAGGTCGGCGGCGCCGGCCTCGAGCAGCTCGGCGACCGCCCGGTCGGCGACGTCGCGCGCGGCCTCGGCGAGCTCGTCCGGCTTCGACGAGTCGAGCGTGTAGGCGTGGGATGCGCTCAGCCGCTTCGAGCCGTCGGTCGCGTACGCGATCGCCGTGAGGAAGAGCATCCCGTCGGCGACCTCCGCGTGCGCGGCGAGCGGGGCGGCGCATCCTGCCTCGAGGCCGGAGAGCACGCGCCGCTCGGCGTCGGCCGCCGCGCGCGTCGCCGCGTGGTCGGTCGTCGCGACCGCCCGACGTGCGACCGCATCGCCCTCGCGGATCTCGACCGCGAGCGCGCCCTGCGCGGGGGCGGTCGGGAAGTCGATCACGTCGAGCACCTCGGTCGCGCGGTCCTCGAGCCCCAGCCGCTTGAGGCCCGCGAGCGCGAGCACGACGGCGTCGAGGTCGGCGTCCGGCCCCTGCGCGCGGGCGAGCCGCGTGGGCACGTTGCCGCGCAGGTCGACGACCTCGAGGTCGGGCCGGGCGAGCCGCAGCTGCGCCATGCGGCGCGGCGAGCCCGTGCCGACCTTCGCGCCCTCGGGCAGCTCGGCGAACGTGAGGCCGTCGCGCGCGCACAGCGCGTCGCGCGCGTCCTCGCGCTTCGAGACCGCGGCGAGCTCGATGCCGGGCGCGGGTGCCGTGGGGAGGTCCTTCATCGAGTGCACCGCGACGTCCACGCGGCCCTCGAGCAGCGCATCCCTGAGCGCCGAGACGAACACGCCCGTGCCGCCGAGCTGCTGCAGCGACGAGCGGTCGGTGTCGCCCTTCGTCGTGATGGGGACGAGCTCGACCTCGGCGTCGAAGCGCGCGGCGAGCGCGCCGCACTGGGCCATCGCGAGCTCCGAGCCGCGCGTGCCGACCCTGAGCACGCTCACGGCTGCAGCCCCGCGATCGCGGGCCGGAAGCCGAGCCGCGGGTTCTCGCAGCAGCCGGGCCGGCACACGTCGTACCAGGGATGGATCGAGGTGACGGCCTTGCGCTCCGCGACCGGCCGGCCCTCGAGCCGCTCCTGCACGAGGTCGACGAGCGCGCCGACGTACTGCGGGTCGACGCCGGGCGTCGGCGCGCGGCGCACCCACAGGCCCGCCTCGGTGGCCGTCTCGATCGCCTCCTCGTCGAGGTCCCACATGACCTCCATGTGGTCGCTCACGAAGCCGATCGGCACGATCACGACCGCCTTGCGGCCACGGTGCTCATCCGTGCCGAGGGCCTCGATCGCGTCGTTGATGTCGGGCTCGAGCCACGGCTGCGACGCGGGCCCCGAGCGCGACTGGTAGACGAGCTGCCACGCGACGCCCGGCGCGGCCTCGCCCATGACCCACTCGGCCGCCGCGAGGTGCTGCGCCTCGTAGCCGCCGCCGGGGCCCCACTCGTGCAGGTCGGGCGCGCCCGAGCGCTCGGCGTCGGCGGTGGGGATGCTGTGGGTCGCGAAGAGCACCTCGATCTCGCCGTCGGCGAAGCCCGCCTCGCGCGCCTCGGCGACGCTCGCGCGCACGCCGTCGACGAACGGCGCGAGGAAGCCCGGGTGGTTGAAGAACTGCCGCACCTTGTCGATCTGCATCGTCGCCTGCAGGCCGGTCGCCTCGAGCGCGTCGGCCCAGTCCTCGCGGTACTGGCGGCACGACGAGTACGAGGAGTACGCCGAGGTGGGGATCGCGAGCAGCTTCGTCGCCCCGGCGTCGGCCGCCTGCTGCAGCGCCTCGTCGAGGTAGGGCGCCCAGTTGCGGTTGCCCCAGTAGACGGGCAGGTCGAGGCCCGCATCGGCGAGCGCCGACTCGAGGGCGGCCTTGAGCTCGCGGTTCTGGTCGTTGATCGGGCTCACGCCGCCGAAGTGGCGGTAGTGGGTCGCGACCTCCTCGAGGCGCTCGTCGGGGATGCCCCGGCCGCGCGTGACGTTGCGGAGGAACGGCAGCACGTCGTCCTGCCCCTCGGGGCCGCCGAAGCCGGACAGCAGGATGCCGTCATACGCGACGGGCTCCTCGACGTGCTCGGGGCCTGCCTGCGCGGGCGCGGTCGCGCTCGGCACCGCGGCGCCCGGCTCGAGGTGCACCCCGCTCGCGGCGGGCGCCTTCGTCTCGCGACGGCCCTGCTGCTGCGCCTGCTGCAGCTCGGGCTGCGCCTGCACCGCCGCGCCGCCGCAGCACCCGCCGCCACAGCAGCCGCCCGAAGCCTGTGTCGACTCGCTCACGCGAGCACCTCCTCGATCTCGTCGACGGCGATCCGCCGGCCCGTGAAGAACGGGATCTCCTCGCGCACGTGCAGGCGGGCCTCGACCGCGCGCAGCTCGCGCATCATGTCGACGAGCTCGACGAGCTCGTCGGACTCGAGCGGCAGGATCCACTCGTAGTCGCCGAGCGCGAACGCCGCCACCGTGTTGGCGACGACGCCCCGGTAGGCGGCACCGGCGCGACCGTGCTCGGCGAGCATGCGGCTGCGGTCGCCCGCGTCGAGCAGGTACCACTCGTACGAGCGGTTGAACGGGTAGACCGTCACCCACTGCTTCGGCTCGATGCCGCGCAGGAAGCCGGGCACGTGCGACTTGTTGAACTCGGCGTCGCGGTGCACGCCCATCGCGCCCCACACCGGCGTCGTGCCGGCGAGCTCGCGCGAGCGGCGCACGCGGCGCACCGCCGCCTGCAGCCGCTCGGGCGGGGTCGCGGCCCCGGGAGTGCCGTGCAGCCACACGAGCACGTCGGCGTCGGCGCGCATCCCCGAGACGTCGTAGATGCCGCGCGTCGTGACGCCCTCGGCCTCGAGCGCCGCGAGCTCCTCGGCGAGCGGTGCGCCGCCCTCGGTGCGCGCCGTGCCGGAGCCGCCGCGCCGGAGCACGCTCCAGATCGTGTACCCGTCGCCCGCCTGGGGCTCGTGCTGCTGCGATGCGTGCTCGCTCATGCCTCTCCTCGTCCGTCGGTCACTGCGGTGCCGGATGCGTCCTCCGGCTCGGTCTCGGCGGCCTCGTCCTCGAGGTCGGTCGTCCAGGGGGTGCCGGGCACGGCGAAGCGCTCCCGGCGGATGCGCAGGGCCGCCTCGCGCGCGTCGGGCACGACCTGCGCGAGGCCCGTGCCGGCGACGGCGGCGCCGACGACCTCGAGCGTCTCGTGCTCGGCGGCGGCGGCGCGCAGGAGCTGCTGGCGCCGCTTGGCGCCGACGATGCTCGAGGGCTGGCCCTGCTCCCAGCGCACGCGCGCGGACGCGAGCGGACGCGGGAGGGCGACGCCGAGGATCGCGCTGGCGTCCTCGAGCGCGATCGCCGCCGCGTCGGCGTCGTCGAGCCCCTCGGTCGCCGGGGCGGCGGTGCCGCGCCCGGACGGCCCAGCGCCGTACGAGAGCCGCACGACCTCGCGGCCGCCGGCGAGCTCGCGCAGCCACGGCCACTTCGCGCTCGAGTGGGTGAGCGCCTTCGCGCGCACGCCCGTCGCGTCGGCCGCGACGAGCACGCCCGTGCCGCGCGGGTCGCCCTCGAGCGCGCCCGGCGGCAGGACGAGCGTGACGAGCTCGACCGTGACGCCTAGTGCATGCGCCTCCGGGTGCGCAC
>NZ_JANQCH010000070.1 GCF_024723325.1 Agrococcus sp. HG114 | reverse complement strand
CGGCGCCGCCGGTCGCGCAGGCGGTCGAGCCGACGACGCTCCCGCCGGGCACGCTGCTGCCCACGCCCGCCCAGGAGTGACGCGGCGCGGGCGCGCCTGGGCCGAGCGGTGCCCGCGCGCCGGTACCGTGCACGACGAGATCGACGCTCGCCCGGCGAGCAGGAAGCGGAGGTGACCGTGGCCCAGCGCGCTCCCCGCTCCGCGGAGCGCCCACCCGGCTCGACGCGGCTGCGCACCATCGTGGTCGCGGTCCTCACGTTCGCGCTGCTCGCGACCTTCGTCGTCCGGCTCGCCGACATCCAGCTCGTGCGGGCCGAGGCGCTCAACGCCGAGGCGGATGGGCGGCGCGGCGTCTCGCAGACCGTCTACGGCACGCGCGGCGCGATCGTGGACGCCGCGGGCACCGTGCTCGCCGAGAGCGTCGACCGGTGGGACCTCACGATCTCGCCGCGCTACACGCGCGACCTGCAGCCCGAGACCGACAGCGTCGAGTCGACGCTCACGGTGGGCGAGGCGCTCATCCGGATCGGCGCGATCACGAACGAGGACCCGGCCGACCTGCAGGCGAAGATCCTCGCGGAGCTCGAGCGGGATCCCGACTCCGACTACCTGCTCCTCGTGGGCGGGCTCGACGTCGCGCAGTTCGAGGCCGTGCGCGATCTCGACCTGCCCTACGTGTACCTGCGCCTCAACCCGCAGCGGGTCTATCCCGCCGGGGCGGTCGCCGGCAACCTCGTCGGCTTCATGGGCGCCGACGAGCCGCTCGCGGGCATCGAGCGCAGCGAGCAGGAGTGCCTCGCGGCGGAGCACGGCGCGCGCGTCTTCGACCGCGGCGCCGACGGCACCCCGATCCCCGGCTCGATGACGACGCGTCCCGCCGTCGACGGCGGCACCGTGCAGCTGACGATCGACGCCGACGTGCAGTTCCAGGTGCAGCAGCTCACGCAGCAGTACACGTCGCAGCTGCGGGCGCGCAGCGGCACGAGCATCGTCATGCGCACCGACGGCTCGATCGTGGCCGTCGCCGAGTCGAGCACCGTCGACCCCAACGACCCCACCGCATCCGACGCCCGGGACCGCGGCTCGCGCGCGTTCACCGCCGCGTACGAGCCGGGCTCGATCTTCAAGGCCTTCTCGTTCGCGGCGATGCTCGACCTCGGCCTCATCACCCCGCGCGACCAGCTGAGCGTGCCGTGGACGTACACCGCGCCGGGCGTGCGCGTGCGCGACGCCGTCTCGCACGAGGTCAAGCAGTGGACCGCGGCCGGCATCCTCGTGAACTCGTCCAACTCGGGCATGGTGCGGCTCGCCGAGCAGATGGATCGCGGCGACTACTTCGAGTACCTCGAGCGGTTCGGCTTCGGCGAGCGCACCGCGGTCGACTTCGCCGGCGAGCAGGCCGTGCCGCTGCGGCCCGTCGAGAGCCTCGACGCGCAGACGAAGCTCAACGTGCTCTTCGGCCAGGGCATCGCGGCGACCCCCATCCAGCTCGCATCCGCCTACCAGGCGCTCGCGAACGGCGGCGTGCACCTGCCCGCGCGGCTCATCGCGGGCTGCACGGACGCAGAGGGCAGCACGACGACCCCGGAGGTCGGCGAGGGCGAGCGCGTCGTGAGCGACACCACCGCGCGCCAGACCCTCGAGGTGCTCGAGAACGTCGTGACCGACTACGGCTACGACACGTTCCCGATCGCCGGCTACCGCATCGCCGCGAAGACGGGCACGGCGCAGATGGCGTACGAGGACGGCTCGGGCTACGACCCGAACCGCATGATGATCTCGGTCGCGGGCGTGTTCCCGGTCGACGACCCGCAGTTCGTGGTCCTGACCATGTACGACAGCCCCCAGACGATCCGCACGAGCGGCGGGGCCATCCCGGCCTTCCACGATATGGTGAACCTTCTGATCCGCCACTTCGACGTGCCCCCGAGCACCACGCAGCAGCCGGAGATCCCGCTCGAGTGGGCGGCCGATCAGCCATGACGAAGCGTTGAACGAGAGACCGAGGAGAGGATGTCCGTGGGCTCCGTGACCCCCAGGATCCTGCGACCCGAGCATCCCGCGCCCCGACCGCTCACCGGCCTCGTCGAGGAGTTCGGGCTGTCCGTCGAGGCCGACCTCGACGGCCTCGAGGTGACCGGCGTCACGCTCGACTCGGGCGACGTGCAGCCGGGCGACCTCTTCGCCGCGCTCCCGGGCGCGCGCCGCCACGGGGCGGAGTTCGCGCGCGCGGCGCTCGACGCGGGCGCCGTCGCGGTCGTGACCGACGCTGCCGGTGCCGCGCTCCTCGACGCGGGCGCGCCCGTCATCGTCGTCGACGACCCGCGAGCGGCGCTCGGCGAGATCGCCGCGTGGGTCTACCGGACGGGCGAGGACCGCCCGAAGCTCTTCGGCGTCACGGGCACGAACGGCAAGACGTCGACGTCCTTCATGCTCGAGGGCCTGCTCGCCGACCTCGGCTTCGTCACGGGGCTCTCGACGACCGCCGAGCGGCACGTCGGCGACCTCATCGTCACCTCGAAGCTCACGACGCCCGAGGCGAGCGAGCTGCACGCGCTGCTCGCCCGGATGCGCGAGGCGGGCGTGCGGGCCGCGGTGCTGGAGGTGAGCGCGCAGGCGATCGAGCGCCACCGCGTCGACGGGGTCGTCTTCGACGTCGTCGCGTTCACGAACCTCAGCCACGACCACCTCGACGACTACGGCTCGATGGAGGCGTACTTCGACGTCAAGCTCGAGCTGTTCACGCCCGATCGCGCAGAGCGGGGCGTCGTGTGCGTCGACTCCGAGTGGGGCCGCCGCATCGCCGAGCGCAGCCGCATCCCCGTCACGACCGTCGCGAGCGAGCCCGGCATCGACGCCGACTGGCACGTGCGCCTCTGGGAGGAGACGGCGACCTCGACGTCGTTCACGCTCACGGGCATCGACGGCGGCGCGATCGAGGTGCAGATCCCGTTCATCGGGCGCCACATGGCGATCGACGCCGCGATCGCCATCCTCATGCTCGTCGAGGACGGCTTCGAGATGGAGGCGATCGCCGAGGTCATCGACCGCGGCATGCGCCCGACGCTGCCCGGCCGCATCGAGCGCGTCTCCGGCGAGAGCGGTCCGACGGTCTTCGTCGACTACGGCCACAGCCCCGACGCGTTCGCGCAGACGCTCGAGGCGCTCCGCCGGGTCACCGACGGCCGGCTCATCATGCTCTTCGGCGCCGACGGCGACCGCGACGCGACGAAGCGCGCCGACATGGGCCGCATCGCGGCCGAGCTCGCCGACGCCGTGGTCGTGACCGACTTCAACCCGCGCACGGAGGACGCCGCGAGCATCCGCGCCCAGGTGCTCGAGGGAGCTCGCGCCGCCGCCGGCGACAAGCCGGTCATCGAGTCGTCGCCCGAGGAGGCGGCGATCCGCGAGGCGCTCGCGCTCGCGGGGCCGGGCGACACCGTGCTGTGGGCCGGCCCCGGCGACGCCGACTACCGCGACGTCGCGGGCGTGCGGGAGCCGTTCGACGCGCGCGCCGAGGCGCGGCGCGCCCTCGAGGAGGCCGGCTGGCCCGTGCACCACGAGCGCGTCGCCGAGCGCGCCCCGCGGGACGTGCGCTGATGCTGCGGATGCGCGCGCGCGAGATCGCGCAGGCCGTCGGCGGGACGCTCCACGGCGACGACGTCGAGGTGACGGGCTCCGTCGAGACCGACTCGCGGCTCGTGACGCCCGGCGGCGCGTTCTTCGCGATGCCCGGCGAGACGACCGACGGGCACCGGTTCGTCGACGCGGCCGTCGCGGCCGGCGCCGCGCTCGTCGTCGCCGAGCGCCCGCTCGACCAGGACGTCCCGCACGTCGTGGTCGACTCCGGCGTCGTCGCCCTCGGAGCGCTCGCGGCCGAGGTGATCCGCCGCGTGCGCGAGGCGGGCGAGCTCACGGTCATCGGCGTGACCGGCTCGAACGGCAAGACGACGACGAAGAACATGCTGCAGGCGATCCTCGAGCGGCGCGGGCCGACGGTGAGCCCCGTCAAGTCGTTCAACAACGAGGTCGGCGCTCCGATGACGATGCTCCGCATCGACGAGACGACCCGCTACCTCGTGCTCGAGATGGGTGCGAGCTACGTCGGCGACATCGCTCGCCTCACCGCCATGTCGCATCCCGACATCGGCGTGGTCCTCAAGGTCGGGCTCGCCCACGCCGGCGAGTTCGGCGGCGTCGAGGCGACGACCCGCGCGAAGACCGAGATGGTGCAGGACCTCCGGCCCGACCACGTCGCGGTGCTCAACCGCGACGACGAGCGCGTCGCGGGCATGTCCGCCGCCACCCGTGCGCGCATCCACTGGTTCGGCACCGACCCGGGTCCCGCGGACGACCCGACGCGGCTCTGGGCGAGCGACGTCGACTCGACGCTCGAGGGCACCGTCGCGACCATCCACCGCGGCGACGAGTCGTGGCGCCTGCGCCTGCGCATCCTCGGCGAGCACCACGTGATGAACGCGCTCGCGGCGCTCACGGTCGCCGACGCGCTCGGCGCCGACCTGCCCGAGGCGATCGAGGCGCTCGGCTCCCTCCCGCGCGCCGAGCGCTGGCGCATGGAGCTCCTCGAGCCCGGCGGCGGCATCACCGTCATCAACGACGCCTACAACGCGAGCCCCGACTCGATGGCCGCGGCGATCCGCTCGCTCGCGCACATGACGCGCGGCGCCGGGCGGCGGTCGATCGCCGTGCTCGGCGAGATGGGCGAGCTCGGCGCGCTCTCGGCCGAGGAGCACGACCGCATCGGCAGGCTCGCGGTGCGCGTGCGCATCGACCGGCTCGTGGTCGTCGGCTCCGGGGCGAAGGCGATCCACGACGCGGCGGAGCTCGAGTCGTCGTTCGGCCAGGACACCGCGTGGGTCGAGACCGCGGACGAGGCGGAGGCGCTGCTGCGCTCGAGCCTCGAGGAGGGCGACGTCGTGCTCGTCAAGTCGTCGCTCTCGGCGGGGCTCAAGGACCTCGGCGACCGCATCGGAGGCGTGTAGATGCTCGTGCTCATCGCCTCGGCCGGCATCGCGCTGCTCGTCTCGCTGCTCGCGACGCCGCTGTTCATCCGCGGCTTCTCGCGCATCGGGTGGGGCCAGTTCATCCGCGACGACGGCCCGCAGTCGCACCACACCAAGCGCGGCACGCCCACGATGGGCGGGCTCATCTTCATCGTCGCGATCCTCGCCGGCTACTTCGGCGGCAAGCTGCTCGGCCGGGACGCGCCGTCGATGCCCGCGCTGCTCGTGCTGCTGCTCATCGTCGGCATGGGCGTCGTGGGCTTCATCGACGACTACCTCAAGATCTCCAACCAGCGCTCGCTCGGCCTCGGCGGCTGGGCGAAGGTGCTCGGGCAGCTCGTCGTGTCGGTCGCGTTCGGGGTGCTCGCGATCACCGTCCCCGCGGGGCCCGC
This sequence comes from Agrococcus sp. HG114, assembly GCF_024723325.1. GTDB lineage: Bacteria > Actinomycetota > Actinomycetes > Actinomycetales > Microbacteriaceae > Agrococcus. Next base: position 5,999 of record NZ_JANQCH010000070.1, on the reverse strand, counting down.
CGGTCACCCCGTCGTCGACCCGGTGATCTCGGGCGTCCGCGACATCCCGTGGCTCGACCTCGCGCCGTGGGGCGCGGTCGGCGGCATCCTCTTCGTGCTGTGGATCACGCTCATCAACGTGTCGGCGGCCAACGCGGTCAACGTCACGGACGGGCTCGACGGGCTCGCGACGGGCGCGATGATCCTCTCGATGGTCGGCTACGCGTTCATCGCGTTCTGGCAGTTCAACCAGTCGTGCTTCCCGCCCGGCGCGGCGGAGGAGGACCTCTTCCGCTGCTACGACGTGCAGCAGCCGCTCGACGTCGCGACGCTCGCCGCGACGATCGCGGCGGCGCTCATCGGCTTCCTGTGGTGGAACACGAGCCCCGCGCAGGTCTTCATGGGCGACGTCGGCTCCCTCGCGCTCGGCGGCGCGCTCGCGGGCCTCGCCGTCATGACCGACACGCACCTGCTGCTCATCCTCATCGCGGGCCTGCCGATCATCACGACCGGCTCGGTCATCCTGCAGCGCGCGTACTTCCGCGTCACGGGCGGCAAGCGCATCTTCCTCATGAGCCCGCTGCACCACCACTTCGAGCTCAAGGGGTGGGCCGAGATCACCGTCGTCGTGCGGTTCTGGATCATCGCCGGCCTGTGCGTCGCCGCCGGCGTGGGGCTCTTCTACTTCCAGTGGCAGATCACGACCGCATGAGCCGCCTCGACGACCTCACCTCGTGGCACGCCGACTGGCGGGGCCTGCGCGTCGCGGTGCTCGGGCTCGGAGTGAGCGGCTTCGCCGCCGTCGACACCCTCGCCGAGCTCGGCGCCCGGGTGACCGCGGTCGCGGAGCGCGTCGACGACGAGCGGCGCCGCATCCTCGGCGTCCTCGGCGTCCCGATCCTCGAGACGCCGCGCAACGAGATCCCCGCGGCCCTCGGCGATGCGGAGCTCGTCGTCGCATCGCCCGGCCTGCGCCCCGACCACCCGTGGCTGCTCGCGGCTGCCGAGCGGCGCATCCCCGTGTGGGGCGACATCGAGCTCGCCTGGCGCGTGCGCGACAAGGTGCGCGCGGCCGAGTGGCTGCTCGTCACCGGCACGAACGGCAAGACGACGACGACGCAGCTCGCCGCGCACATGCTGCGCGAGGCCGGGCTGCGCGTCGCCCCGGTGGGCAACATCGGCACGCCCGTGCTCGACGCCGTGCGTGACCCCGAGGGCTTCGACGTGCTCGTCGTCGAGCTGTCGAGCTTCCAGCTGCACGCGCTGCCCCTCGAGGGCCCCGGTGCGCTCCACCCGCACTCCGCCGCGTGCCTCAACATCGACGACGACCACCTCGACTGGCACGGGTCGGCGGATGCGTACCGCGCGGCCAAGGGGAAGGTGTACGGCAGCGCCCGGGTCGCCGCGGTCTACAGCGTCGAGGACGCCGCGACGCGGCGGCTCGTCGAGGAGGCCGAGGTCGAGGAGGGCTGCCGCGCGATCGGCTTCACGCTCGGCGTGCCGGGCCCGAGCGAGCTCGGGCTCGTCGAGGGCGTGCTCGTCGACCGCGCGTTCCTCGAGGAGCGGCGCACGAGCGCGCTCGAGCTCGCGCACCTCGACGACCTCGCGCCCGCGGGGCTGCGCTCCCCGCACATGACGCGCAACGTGCTCGCCGCGGCGGCGCTCGCGCGCGCGTTCGGCGCCGAGCCCGCGCACGTGCTCGCGGCGGTGCGCTCCTTCCGGCTCGACCGCCACCGCACCGAGCTCGTCGCCGAGCTCGGCGGGGTGCGCTTCGTCGACGACTCGAAAGCCACGAACCCCCACGCGGCCGAGGGCTCGCTCAGCGCGTTCGACCGGGTCGTGTGGATCGTCGGGGGCCTCTTCAAGGGCGCCGACGTCGCGCCGCTCGTCGAGCGGCACGCCGGCCGGCTCGTCGCGGTCGTCGCGATCGGCGCCGACCGCGCGCCCGTGCTCGAGGCGTTCGCGCGACACGCGCCCGGCATCCCGCTCGTCGAGGTCGACACGGCCGACACTGGATCGGTGATGCGGCTGGCCGTCGAGGCGGCCGCGTCGCACGCCGTGCCGGGCGTGACGGTCCTGCTCGCGCCGGCGGCAGCATCCATGGACCAGTTCAAGGACTACGCGGAGCGCGGCGACCGGTTCGCCGACGCGGTTCGGGAGAGGGGGGCACGTGGCGACCACGACGGCTCCCGCTCCGGCGACTGAGGCCGGCGCCGCCGGGATGGGCCGGCGGGTGCTCGTGCGCGTCCGCGCCGTCTTCGGGGCGCCGACGCTCAACGCCGCGCTGCTCACGGGCACGACGCTGTTCCTCGCCGTGTTCGGGCTCATCATGGTGCTCTCGTCGTCGTCGGTCGAGAGCTACGTCGCAGGCGGCTCCTTCTTCACCGACTTCGCGAAGCAGGGCGCGTTCGCAGCCGTCGGCGTCGTCCTCATGCTGCTCGCCGCGCGGCTGCCCGCGACGACGTGGCAGCGGATCGCGTGGCTCGCGATCATGCTCGGCATCGTGCTCCAGGTGCTCGTGTTCACCCCGCTCGGCTTCGGCGCGAACGGCAACCGCAACTGGCTCGCGATCGGACCGCTGTCGATGCAGCCCTCGGAGTTCGTGAAGGTCGCGCTGTGCGTGTGGCTCGCGATGATCATGACCCGCAAGCAGGCGCGCATCCACAGCTTCTGGCAGGCGTGGATCCCCGCGGGTCCCGTCGCCGGCCTCTCCATCGGGCTCGTGCTGCTCGGCAGCGACCTCGGCACCGTCGTCATCATGGCGCTGCTGTCGTTCGGCGCGCTCTGGTTCGCGGGCGTCCGCTGGTGGCACCTGCTGCTGCCCGCGCTCGGGGTCGGACTGCTCGCCATACCCGTCGTGCTCTCGAGCCCCTCGCGAGTGCGTCGAGTCACCGCGTTCCTGCAGGGCTGCACCGACGCCGACTACTACTCGGGCTGCTGGCAGCAGCTGCACGGCACCTGGGCGCTCTCGGCCGGGGGTCTCTTCGGCGTCGGGCTCGGCAACTCGCACGCCAAGTGGTCGTGGCTCCCGGAGGCCGACAACGACTACATCTTCGCCATCATCGGCGAGGAGCTCGGGCTCCTCGGGGCAGTCGTCGTGCTCGCCCTGTTCGCGCTGCTCGCATGGACGATGCTGCGCATCGTGCGCCAGGCGCGGATGCAGATGACGCGGGTCGTGACCGGCGCCGCGATGGTGTGGCTCGTCGGCCAGGCGATCGTGAACATCGGCGTCGTGCTCGGTGTGCTGCCGGTCCTCGGCGTGCCGCTCCCGTTCATCTCCTCGGGCGGCTCGCAGCTCATCGCCGCGCTGCTCGTCGTCGGCATCGTGCTCTCGCTCGAGCGCGTGGACAACCCGGGCGTGCACGCGGAGCTCGCCGCGCACGGGCGGGCCTGACGTGCGCGCGCTGCTCGCCGGCGGCGGCACCGCCGGCCACGTGAACCCGCTGCTCGCGACCGCCCAGCGGCTCCTCGAGCGCCACCCCGACGCGGCGCTGACCGTGCTGGGCACCCGCGAGGGGCTCGAGCGCGAGCTCGTGCCGCGCGCGGGCCTCGAGCTCGTGACGATCGAGAAGCTGCCCTTCCCGCGCCGACCCGACCTCGCCGCGCTGCGCTTCCCGGCCCGCTGGCGCCGTGCCGTCGCGGAGGTGCGCGCGCTCATCCGCGACCGCGGCATCGAGGTCGTCGTGGGGTTCGGCGGCTACGCCTCCGCGCCCGCCTACCGCGCAGCGCGGCTCGAGCGCGTGCCGATCGTCATCCACGAGGCGAACGCGAAGCCGGGCATGGCGAACCTGCTCGGCGCCCGGTGGACGCGGTTCGTCGGCATCTCGTACCGCTCGACCGCGCTCGAGGGCGAGCTCGTCGGCATGCCGCTGCGGCCCGAGATCACGGGCCTCGACCGCGCAGCGCTCAAGCCGCAGGCCCTCGCGGAGCTCGGCCTCGACGCCGACCGGCCCACGCTGCTCGTGACCGGCGGCTCCCAGGGCGCGCGCTCGATCAACCGCGCGATCGTGGCCGCCGCGGCCGACATCGTCGACGCCGGCTGGCAGATCCTCCACCTCTCCGGCGGCAGGCAGACCGACTTCGAGCCGGCGACCGTGCCGCACTACGTCGCGATCGAGTACCTCGACCGCATGCACCTCGCGCTCGCCGCGGCCGACCTCGTGGTCTGCCGCGCGGGCAGCCTCACGGTCTCCGAGCTCATGGCCGTGGGGCTCCCGGCGATCTACGTGCCGCTGCCGTACGGCAACGGCGAGCAGGGCCTCAACGCGGCCGACCAGGTCGCGGCCGGGGGAGCCGAGCTCGTCGCCGATCGCGACTTCACGGCAGAATGGGTGCGCGCGCGGCTCGTGCCGCTGCTGCGGGACGCCGATCGCCTCGCGGCGATGGCCTCCGCCAGCGCGGGAGCCGGCGCGACCGACGGCAGCGACCGGATGTGCGATCTCATCGAGCGGGCCGCCGCCACGAGGAGGCAGCCGTGATCGAACCAGACCTGACCCAGCCGATCCCCGAGACGATCGAGCGCATCCACTTCATCGGCATCGGCGGCTCCGGCATGTCGGGCATCGCGCACATGATGCTCGACGAGGGCATCGCCGTGTCGGGCTCCGACCGCTCGGGCTCGGCGACCGTCGATCGGCTGCGCGAGCGCGGCGCGGTCGTCGCGATCGGGCACGACGCCGCCAACCTCCCCGTCGAGGGGGAGCGCCGAGCGGACGCGGTGGTCGTCACGAGCGCGCTGTGGCCCGACAACCCCGAGCTCCTCGCCGCTCGCGAGCACGGCATCCCCGTGCTCCACCGCTCCCAGGCGCTCCACGTGCTCGCGCGCGGCAAGCGCGTCGTGGCGGTCGCGGGCGCGCACGGCAAGACGACGACGACGGGGATGCTCGTGGTCGGCCTGCAGGGCCTCGGCATCGACGCGGGCTTCGTCAACGGCGGCGTCATCGGCGGGCTCGGCGCCTCGAGCGGCCACGGCTCCTCCGACGTGTTCCTGCTCGAGGCGGACGAGTCCGACGGATCGTTCCTGCTCTACAACGTCGCGGTCGCGCTCATCACGAACGTCGACACCGACCACCTCGACCACTACGGGAGCCCCGAGGCGTTCGACGCCGCCTTCGCCGAGTTCGCGAACCGCGCGAGCGAGGCGGTCGTCATCTCGATCGACGACCCGGGCGCGCGCCGGGTGCGCGAGTCGATCGCGCACGAGCGCGTCATCACGTTCGGCGAGGCGGACGGCGCCGACGTGCGGATCCTCGACATCCGCCTCGGCGAGCAGGCGACGTGCACGGTCGAGGTCGCGCGGGAGCGGCTCGAGCTCTCGGCAGGCGTGCCGGGCCGGCACAACGCCGTCAACGCCGCGGGCGCTCTCGCGACGCTCGTCGCCCTGGGTGCCGAGCCCGCGCGCGCGGCCCGCGCCCTGGCGGCCTTCACCGGCACCGGCCGCCGCTTCGAGCTCCACGGCGAGCGTCGGGGCGTGCGCGTGTTCGACGACTACGCGCACCACCCGGCCGAGGTCGACGCGGCGCTCACCGCGGCGCGCAGCGTCATCGGCGACGGCCGCATCATCGCGATCCACCAGCCGCACCTGTACTCGCGCACGCGCGACATGGCGGGCGAGTTCGCAGCCGTGTACGAGCGCGTGGCCGACCACACGGTCGTGCTCGACGTGTACGGCGCCCGCGAGGACCCGATCCCCGGGGTCACGGGGGCGCTCGTCGCCGACCGCTTCGCGGACCCGGCCGACGTCGACTTCCTCCCCGACTGGGAGCAGGCCGCTCGGCGTGCCGCCGAGCTCGCGCGCGAGGGCGACATCATCGTCACGCTCTCGTGCGGCGACGTCTACCGCATCATCCCGCAGGTGCTGTCGGCGCTCGAGGAGGTCGACGAGGCGTGAGGCGGCCCGACGGCTTCGAGCGGCTCGAGCCGCCGGGCGAGCCCGCCCCGGCCGCCGACGGGCCGTCGGAGGAGGGCGCGCGCCTCGCCGACCTCGCGGCGATCGCGGCGCTGCGGCGGCGGCGCGAGGC
>NZ_JANQCH010000006.1 GCF_024723325.1 Agrococcus sp. HG114 | reverse complement strand
ATGCGCGGTCGCGCCGGGCGCGGAGGCGCACTGCGGGAGAATGGGCGGGTGCGCATCGAGTACCCGGCTGACCTGCCCGTCAGCGACGCGCGCGACGAGATCATGGCGGCGATCCGCGACCACCAGGTGGTGATCGTCGCGGGCGCGACGGGCTCGGGCAAGACCACGCAGCTGCCGAAGATGTGCCTCGAGCTCGGCCGCACCCGCATCGGCCACACGCAGCCGCGCAGGCTCGCCGCCCGCACGATCGCCGAGCGCATCGCGGAGGAGCTGGGCACCGAGCTCGGCCAGGAGGTCGGCTACAAGGTGCGCTTCACCGACCAGGTGAGCGCCGACACCCGCATCAAGGTCATGACTGACGGCATCCTGCTCGCCGAGATGCACCGCGACAAGGACCTCCGGGCCTACGACACGATCATCATCGACGAGGCGCACGAGCGCTCCCTCACGATCGACTTCCTCATCGGCTACCTGCAGCGGCTGCTCCCCCGCCGCCCCGACCTCAAGGTGATCGTCACGAGCGCGACGATCGACCCGGAGTCGTTCAGCCGCCACTTCGGCGGCGCGCCGATCATCGAGGTGTCGGGGCGCACGTTCCCCGTCGACATCCGCTACCGACCGCTCGTCGCCGAGGCCCAGCGCGTCGGCGAGCAGGATGCGGACGACGACGGCGAGCCCGACGAGCCCGCGGTCGACCTCGACCCGATCGACGGCATCGAGGCGGCGCTCAAGGAGATCGCGCACGACGACGCGGGCGACGTGCTGGTCTTCCTCCCGAGCGAGGCCGACATCCGCGACGCGCAGGACCAGCTGCAGGGCAAGCTGGGCCAGGCGACCGAGATCCTCCCGCTCTACGGCCGCCTGAGCGCCGCCGACCAGCACCGCGTGTTCGAGCGCAGCACCCGCCCCGGCACGAGGCGCCGTGTCGTGCTCGCGACCAACGTGGCCGAGACGTCCCTGACCGTGCCGGGCATCCGCCACGTCATCGACACCGGCACCGCCCGCATCTCGCGCTACTCGGCGCGCTCGAAGGTGCAGCGCCTGCCGATCGAGGCGATCAGCCAGGCGAGCGCGAACCAGCGCTCGGGCCGCGCGGGCCGCGTCGCGCCGGGCATCGCGATCCGCCTCTACTCCGAGGAGGACTTCGAGCGCCGCCCCGAGTTCACCGACCCCGAGATCCTGCGCACGAACCTCGCAGCGGTCATCCTGCAGGCCGCGTCGCTCGGCCTCGGCCCGCTCGAGGAGTTCCCGTTCCTGCAGCCGCCCGACCCGCGCGGCATCAAGGACGGCCATGACCTGCTGCGCGAGCTCGGCGCGATCGACGCGCAGGGCCGCATCACGCGCATCGGGCGCGAGCTCGCGCGCCTCCCCGTCGACCCGCGGTTCGGGCGGATGGCCGTGGCCGGCCGCGACGCGGACGTCGCCCACGAGGTCATCGCGATCGTCGCCGGGCTCACGATCCAGGACCCGCGGGAGCGGCCGCTCGAGCGCCGCGAGGAGGCGGACCGCATGCACGCGCGGTTCGTCGACCCGAAGAGCGACTTCATCACGCTGCTCGCGCTGTGGCGGTACCTGCAGGAGCAGCAGGCGACGCTCTCGGGCAACCAGTTCCGCAAGCTGTGCAAGGCGGAGCACCTGAGCTTCCTGCGCGTGCGCGAGTGGCAGGACGTGGTGCGGCAGCTGACGAGGTCGCTGGGGCTGAAGCCCGATCCCTCCGCTCGTCGAGCAGGCGCGCAGCGCCGCATCGAGACGAGGAACGGCGGTGGTCTCGATGCGGCGACGGCGTCGCCTGCTCGACCGACGGGCGGTGGTGAGCCGGCTGCTCCACCGACGGAGGGGCGAGCGCCCGTCGCGGTCGACGCCGACGCCGTCCACAAGGCGCTGCTCTCGGGGCTGCTCGGCCGCATCGGCCGGCTCGACGAGACGCAGAAGGCGCAGCAGCCGCGCCCGGGCGAGCCGGGCGGCAAGCGGCGGATGCGTCCGCGGCCCGAGTACATCGGCGCGCGCGGCGCGCGGTTCCATATCTTCCCGGGCTCCGGCCTCGCGAAGAGCCCGCCCCGCGCCGTCATGGCCGCGGAGCTCGTGGAGACGAGCCGCCTGTTCGCCCGCACCGTCGCATCCGTCGACCTCGCCTGGGCCGAGCCGCTCGCCGGCGACCTCGCGAAGCGGCAGGTGAGCGAGCCGCACTGGGAGCGCAAGCAGGGCGCGGTCGTCGCGTACGAGAAGGTCACGCTGTTCGGCGTCACGATCGTCGAGCGGCGGCGCGTGCAGTACGCGCGCATCGACCCCGAGCATGCGCGCGAGCTCTTCATCCGGCACGCGCTCGTCGAGGGCGAGTGGGACAGCCCGCAGGAGTTCGACCGCAGGAACCGCGAGCTGCGCCGCGAGATCGAGCGGCTCGAGGAGCGCCAGCGCCGCCGCGACCTGCTCGTGGGCGACGAGGCGGTGTTCGACTTCTTCGACGCGCGCATCCCCGCCGACGTCGCCTCGACCCGCAGCTTCGAGGGCTGGTGGCGCAGGGCGCGCGAGGAGACGCCGGAGCTCCTCACGATGACGCGCCGCGACCTCACGGGCGAGGAGCCCGAGGTCGACAGCCGCGCGTTCCCGACGAAGTGGCACCAGGGCGAGCAGCGGCTGCGGCTCAGCTACCGGTTCGAGCCGGGCGCCGCCGACGACGGGCTCACCGTGCACGTGCCGCTCGCGGTGCTGCCCAGGCTCGGCGAGCAGGGCTTCGACTGGCTCGTGCCGGGCATGCGCGAGGAGCTGCTGACCGCGATGATCAAGAGCCTGCCGAAGCACGTGCGCAAGCACGTCGTGCCGGCGGGCGACTGGGCGCGCGGGATGCTCGCCGAGCTGCCCGACGTGCCGCCCGGCTCCGCGCCCGGCGGCGACCCGGGTGCGGCGCGCTCCCTCGCGGAGGTGCTCGCGGCGCGCATCTCCCGCACCGCCTACGTGCAGGCGACCGCGACGGACGTCGACTGGGGACGCATCCCCGACCACCTGAAGCCCACCTTCGCGGTCGAGGACGCCCGCGGCCGCCGCCTCGGCCAGGGCAAGGATCTCGAGGCGCTCAAGCGCCGCTTCGCCGGGCAGGCGCGCACCCAGGTGGCGAAGGCCGCCGTGAAGGTGACGAGCGACCTCGAGCGCGACGAGGTCGCCGGGTTCGACACCGACCTGCCCGAGCACATCGACGTGCGGGAGGGCGGCAACACGGTGCGCGCCTACCCCGGCTACGCGATCACCGGCAGGGGCGGGGCGGATGCGGGGGCCAGCACGAGCGGGACCGCCGCTGGCACCGCGGGCACAGGCAAGGGCACAGGCACAGGCACAGGCGCAGGCAAGGGCGCAGCCGGCCGGGCGACCGTCGGCATCCGGCTCGCCGCGACCCGCGAGGCGCAGCAGCGCGACCAGCGGGCGGCGGTGCGGCAGCTGCTGCTGCGGCAGGTGCCGAGCCCCGCGCCCTACGTGCAGGCGAACCTCACGAGCGCCGAGAAGCTCGCGCTCGGCGCGAGCCCGTACGCGTCGACCGACCGCCTCTTCGACGACCTCATGCTCGCGATCATCGACGCCGAGCTGGGCGCGACACCGCCCGCGACGGTCGCCGAGTTCGAGGCGCTGCGGTCGCGCGTCGCTGACGGGCTCGTCGACCGCATGTTCGCGCTCGCGAGCCAGGTCGCGCGCATCCTGACGAGCGCCCGGCTCGCCGACCGCGCGATCCGCGACGGCGCGAGCCTCGCGCACATGGCGGCCCTCGCCGACGCGCGCGCGAACCTCGACCAGCTCGTCTTCGACGGCTTCGTCAGCCGCACGGGCCTCGATCGGCTGCCGCGGCTCGAGGTCTACGTGCGCGCGATCGAGCACCGCGTGAAGCGCCTGCCCGAGACCGCGAACCGCGACCGCGCGTGGATGACCGAGGTCGAGCAGGCCACCGCGCTCTACGCCGGGGCGGGCGGCACGCTGCCGCTGCCGGCGTCGGTCACGGATGCCGTGCCGGGCTCCGCGGAGTCGGCGAGGGCCGAGCGGCTGGTCGCCGCCCGCTGGCTGCTGGAGGAGCTGCGCGTGAGCCTGTTCGCGCAGCAGCTCGGCACCGCCGGCCCCGTGAGCCTGCAGCGCATCAGGAAGGCGCTCGCATCCTGAGCCACTGCCGGCCCGCGCCTCGCCCGTTCGTCGAGCGGCCCGCCGAGGGCGGGCGCATCGGGACGCCGCCACAGCGTACGGTGGAGGCGATGGACTCCGACCGCTACGGCCCTGCCTTCCAGCGCAACGCGCTCGCTCCCGGCATCCTCGCGGCGCTCGCGCTCATCGTCGGGCAGCTCCTGCTCGGCTCCGACTGGTTCGAGCTCATCCGCTACGTCGTCTCGATCCTCGCGCTCATCGTGGCGTGGTTCGCGATCCAGGCGCGCCACTGGTGGTGGGTGCCGATCTTCGTCGCGACCGCCGTCGCGTGGAACCCCGTCGTGCCGTTCGACCTCTCGGGCCAGCTCTGGATGGGCGCGCACTGGGTCGCCGCGCTCGCCTTCATCGCCGCGGGCGTGCTCATCAAGAGCCCGCGCGCCGACGACGACCGCTGAGCTGGCCTTCCCGGCCCGCGGGCGCATCCGCCACCACCCGCTGACAAGCGCCCGCCCGCGGCGTAGCCTGCCGCCATGCTCCGCCCGGTCGTCGTGCTCGCGGCGCTCGCCGTGGCGCTCTCGGGCTGCGCGCCCGGCTCGCCGCCGCCCGTGCCCAGCGGTTCGCCGCTCGCCCTCCCCGAGCCGGGCGCATCCATCCCGCCGTGCGATCTCGACGACATGCTCGGCTCGGCGGTCGGCGAGCGGCCGAGGGCGGATGCGTCGGTGCAGTGGCTGGGACCGGACGTGCTCGACGAGATGGGTGTGCTGTGCGCGAGCACCGTCGTCGTCGGCGGCGGCCACCGCGAGTCGCTCGCGATCGCCCCGAGGACGCCGGAGGCGATCGCCGCGCTCAGCGATGCGCTGATCGCCGACGGGCTCACCGTGCACCCGCGAGCCGCCGCACCGCACATCGAGACCGACCGCGGCCGCTTCCCGTTCGTGCTCACCGAGTCGCTCTCGGCGTCGCCCGACGCGATGATCATGGGCCACCGGGCCGGCGATCTCATGCTCGTGCAGTACGTCGTCGACACGGCCCCCTGACCGGGTCCGCGTCCACGGGCAAGCGGGGCGCGGCTCCTCCGCGCCCCGCTTGACCCGTTCGCCTACTGGCAGGCGGTGTACGACGCGACCGCGTCGCTCAGCGTCGGCTCGCCTCCCAGCAGCCACACGTCCTGCGGCATCCACAGGTCCAGCGCCGTCGTCGTGAAGGCCGGCATGCAGCCGCTGCGCGAGAGCACCATCGGCGCGCCGATCGTGCCCGCCGCCGCCGCACCGGGCAGCGCGTCGGCGAAGCCCTCGCCGCTCGCGACCACGACGGTGCTCGCGCCGTCGAAGAGGGTGCCGATCTGCGCCGCGGTGGCGAAGCGGTCACGGCCCGAGAAGCGCTCGACCGCGAAGCCGTCGGCCATGAGCCCCTCCTCGTATCCGACGGACACCGACTGCGGGTCGCCAGCGACACCGACCCACGCGATGCCGAGCCCGTCGAGCGTCGTCAGCGTCGCGGCATCGGGCGCGGAGAGCCCGCCGTTCACGAGCAGCACCGGCCCGCCGAACAGCGCGGCCGCAGGCCCGGCGGTGAGCGCATCCGGGAACTTCAGGCCGGTGGCGAGGAACGCCGCGGGCGCGCTGTCGAACGCGTGCTCGGCGATGAGCCGGCTGGTCTCGAAGCGGTCGGCGCCGCCGAGGCGCACCACCTGGGTCTGCGGATCGAGGGCGCGCACCTGCGCCTCGACCTGCGCCGACACGGACGGCGTGCCGCCGACGATGACGATCTTCTGCGGCGCGAGCCGCCCGATCTCGGCGAGCACCGACTGGGGCACCGAGTCGGGCGGCGTCAGCAGCACGGGACCGCCCTCGTGCGCCGCGGCCGGGCCTGCGGCGAGGCCGTCCGGGTAGTTCATGCCGCTCGCGAGGTAGACGACGGATGCGGTGCCCGGGAAGGAGCGCTGCGAGATCGCGACCGAGGTGGCGAAGCGGTCGTCGCCCGCGAGCCGGTCGGGCACCGGCAGCTCGCGCGGGCCTGCATCGGAGCAGTCCCCCGCGGTCGACTGCAGCTGCGCGGCGATCGGCACGGCGTTCCCGTCCGCGGTCACCTCGAACTGCGTCGCGCCGTCGAACTCGACGGAGTCCTGCCAGTACTCGCCGCAGACGTGGTCGCCCCAGAAGCCGAGTCGGTACGTGGCCGGCGGGAGGCCGGTGAACTCGAACGGCTGCTCGACGCCGTAGGCCGTCTCGTCGCCGACGTAGATCATGTCGAAGTGGCGCCAGCCGTCGGCGCGCAGCTGGTAGAGATCGGCGACGACCGTGCCGCACGAGCCTCCGCAGCCCGTGTCGGCCGGCTGGTCGCTTGCGGCGGCGGCCACGGCGTGACGAGCGACCCGGTCGGGCTGCTCGACGGTCGGCACGGAGGCTGGGCGGTCACTCGCCGCCGTGCCGTAGCCCTCCTGCACGCGCAGCGTGCCCGCGAGCGTCGCCCCGAGGTGAGCGTCGAGCGTGAAGTGGCGAGTCTCGCCGACGGGCACCGTGACCGTCTCACCGAGCAGCGCCATGCCCGACGAGGTCCACTCCTCGGTCGCGATGATGCGGTCGTAGCGCTCGCCCTCGGTGTCGAAGCCATCGAGCACGATGCGGAACGGCCGGCCCGCCTCGACGGCCAGAGCGAAGGGAACCGTCTCGCCCGGCGCACCGCTCACGACGTCGATGGGGCCCCGCTCGTCGCCTGAAGCACTCGGATGCACGGCGCTGACGTAGAGGGTGACCTCCTCCGTCGCGTGCGCCACGTCGAGACGCACCTCACCGGTGACGCGGGCCGCCGCAGGGAGTGCGACGGAGCCGACCACGCGCTGGCCGCTCGAGAGGGAGACCGTCTCGCCCCGTGCGGGCCACACCCCGCTCACCCACTGAGGATCCTGCTGCCAGGGAGGCGAGACCTCGACCTGGTAGGCGCCCGGCATGAGGTCGTTCACCTCGCAGCCGCCATTGCGGTCCGTGGAGCACTCGGCGGCGTGGGTCAGCCAGCCGTCGGGCTCGAGTCGCCAGAACACCGCGTGCGCAGCCGTGACCGGCTCGCCGCCCGCCGTGACGCTGAGGGCAGCGGCGGCGGGCGCCGTCATCGGGAGCGTCAGCGCGAGCGTGTCGCCGTCGGACACCGTCACGGGCTCTGCGTCGTAGTAGATGAACGCGTCCGGGTACGCCGCCGGTAGGTATCGACCGAGCTCGCCATGGGAGTAGATCTGGTACTCGCCGGCAGGGACATCGACCGAGAAGGTGCCGGTCGCGTCTGTGGTGACGGAGATCCACGTCCAGCCGTCGATGGGCTCGACCGGGTCGACGTGGACCGTCAGGCCGCCGACCGGGGCTCCGGTGGCCCGGTCGGTGAGGGTGACCTGCAGCGTGCCGTGCCCGGCGGGCGGGGCGGCCTCGGCGGCCGCCGGCGCGGCCGGCAGCGCCAGCATGCCGATGGCGACCGCGACCGCGGTGGCCAACGCGCTGAGGGCTCGCGACCGCCGCCTGCGGCGCGCGGGAAGAGGAAGGCGGACGGGGACGGTCATCGTTGACTCCTCGGAGTTGGCTCCTGGTCACGCTATGAGCCCGGGGGAGGGATGAACGAAGTCATACTCAGTTTCGGCTGAGGTTGTCGAGCGCCGGGTCCCCCTGCCAGCCACGGCCCCGGAGACAGGACGGCTCCGAGGTCAGTCGCGCCTAGGCTGTCGTGGTGCGCGCGTACTCCGAGGTCCTGAGGGTCCCCGGCCTCGCGCGCATCATCCTCGCGCAGCTCATCGCGCGCTTCCCCGCGGGGATGTACTCGCTCGGCATCCTCATGCACATGGAGCAGCAGCACGGCTCCTACACGGCGGCCGGGCTCGTGCTCGCCGCGTTCTCGGTCGGCATGGCGATCGCCGGGCCGTTCGTCTCGCGGCTCATGAGCCGCTTCGGCACCGTCACGGTGCTCGTCGTCACCGCGATCATCTCGATCAGCGCGCTGCTCGCGATCGCGAGCTTCGCGCTGCCGCTGTGGGGCGACGTGCTCGCGGGCGCGGTCGCGGGCGCCGCGATGCCGCCCATCGTGCCGACCGTGCGCACCCTCTACCCGCGCATGGTGCAGCAGCGGCTGCTCTCGCCGCTCTTCTCGCTCGACGCGGCGCTGCAGGAGATCATCTGGGTGTTCGGCCCGGTGCTGCTGACGCTGCTCGTCTCGATCATGGGCACGGGGCCCACGCTGCTCGTGACGATCGCGATCCAGGCAGGCGGTGCGCTGCTGTTCATCGTCTCCCCCGAGGTGCGCCGGCTGCGCATCCCGCCGACGACGCGCAAGCTCGGCCGCGTGCTGCGGAAGCCCCCGGTGCTGCTCTCGGTGATCGTCTCGTCGATGTTCATCGGCGGCTTCGCGGCCGTGGAGGCCGGCGTCGTCGCGACCTTCGGCGAGGGCGCGCTCGAGGCGGGCATCGTGCTCGCGATCTCGGCGATCGGCTCGCTCATCGGCGGCTTCGCGGTCGGCAGCCGCGGCATCTCGCCGTGGTCGGTCGCCGCCCGCCTCGGCGTCGTCACCGTCGGCATGGCGATCGCGCTGCCGATGACCGAGGTCGTCGGCCTCTCGGCTGCGCTCTTCCTCGCGGGCCTCGGCACCGCGCCGGCGCTCGCCGCCTTCTCGGCGATCGTCGCGGGCACCGTGAAGTTCGCCGACACCCCCGAGGCCTACGCGTGGATCGGCACCGGCCAGCTGCTCGGCGCCGCGGTCGGCTCGGCGATCGCCGGCGTCGCGATCGACGCGCTCGGCGGCGTCGGCGGCGTGTGGGTCGCGCTCATCATGACGGCGATCGCGGCGATCATCGCGGCGGTCTTCCGCCGGCACCAGCCCGACCTCCGGCTCGGCATCGGCGAGCCGCCCGACACCGCGCCGGTCGAGCTCCCCCGCTGACCCGCCGAGCTGCGCGAGCGTTGTGCACGCTCATGCCCCTCGACGGCGCCGGAGCGGACACGAACGTGCACAACGAGCCTGACTCGTCTGGGCGAGCTCGCGTCGATGCGATTCGGGCAGGACACCCGACCGCTGCCCGACTGACACAATCGGGAGCATGCCCGCCGACCTCCCCCTCAACGACGGCAGCGCCCTGCCCGCGCTCGGCTTCGGGCTCTACAAGGTCGCGCCCGACGAGACGGGCGCGGTGGTCGCGGCCGGGCTCGAGGCCGGCTACCGGCTCATCGACGGCGCCGAGCTCTACGGCAACGAGCGCGAGCTCGGCGAGGCGCTGCGCCGGGCGGCGGATGCGCCGGGCTTCGACCGCGAGGCGCTCACGGTCACGAGCAAGTTCTGGGGCGAGGCCTCGCAGGAGCCGGCCGCCGTGCGCGCGGCGTTCGACGCGAGCGAGCGCGCGGTCGGGCGCATCGACGTCTACATGATCCACTGGCCGCGCCCCGCCCGGGACCGCTACGTCGACGTGTGGCGCGCGCTCGTCGAGCTGCATCGCGAGGGGCGCGTGCGCACGATCGGCGTAAGCAACTTCACCGAGCAGCACCTCGAGCGCATCATCGGCGAGACCGGCGTCACGCCGGCGGTCAACCAGGTCGAGTCGCACCCGTGGCTGCCGCAGCGCGAGCTCCGTGCCTTCCACGCCCGGCACGGCATCGTCACGCAGGCGTGGAGCCCGCTCGGCCGCTCGCGCGTCCTGGAGGACCCGACGATCGGGGCGATCGCCGAGCGGCTGGGCGTGAGCCCCGCGCAGGCGATCATCCGCTGGCACCTGCAGACCGGTGGTGCCCTCGTGCCGAAGTCGACGCATCCGCACCGCTTGCGCGAGAACCTCGACGTCGACCGCTTCGCCCTCAGCGACGCCGACATGGCCGCGATCGCCGCCCTCGAGACCGGCGAGCGCACCGGCACGCACCCCGACGAGCGCAACTAGCGCCGAGACCGAGAGCCGACGATCGCCGCCATGACCACCGAGCACGACGAGTCCCCGCACCTGCCGCACGCGCTCGCCCTCACGTGGGGCGTCGCGGCGCTCCCGCACCGCGGGCCGAAGCGCGAGCTGAGCACCGAGCGCATCGTCGAGGCGGCCATCGAGATCGCCGACGCCGACGGGCTCGAGGCGGTGAGCATGGGCAAGGTCGCGGCCGCCGTCGGGGTGGCGCCGATGTCGCTGTACCGCTACGTCACGGGCAAGGACGACCTGCTGCTGCTCATGTTCGACGCGGCGAGCGAGGTCGCGGTGCCGGGCGTCGGCACGACCTGGCGCGAGCGCGTGAAGGAGTGGGCGCGGTTCGTGCGCGCCACCTACGACGCGCATCCGTGGCTCGCCGACCTGCCGCCGAGCGCGACGCCGACGACGCCGAACCGGCTCGCGATCATCGAGGCGGGCCTCGCGGCGCTCGAGGGCGTGCCGGCCCCCGACCGCATGAAGCTGCCGACGCTCCTGCTGCTGCTCGGCTACATCGCGCTCTACTCGCGCGCGTCGAGCGACGAGTCGGTCGACGACGCGGTGCGCCGGGCGCTGCCGCAGCTCGTGACCGACGACCGCTTCCCCCTGCTCGCCCCGGCCGTGCGCGCCGGGGCGTTCGCGCGCAGCGAGGCCGACGACGACGGGCGCGGCTTCGGCTTCGGCCTGTCGCGGCTGCTCGACGGCATCGAGCGGTGGCTCGAGTGCAACGTGCCCGACGAGGAGTTCGAGCGCATGCCCGCGGCCATCGTCGCCGACAAGCAGGTGCGCGATGCGGCGAAGGCGGTCGCCGAGGCGCGCGAGCGGCTCCGTCAGGCTGAGGCGAAGGCGGCGGATGCGGTGGCGAAGGCGACCGAGCGGCTCCGGGCCGTCGAGGCCAAGACCGAGGCGGCCGAGGCGCGCGCCGCCGCGAAGGCCGACCTCAAGGCGGCGAAGGCCGAGGCGAAGCGCGCGAAGCGCGACTGACGGCGCACGCCGCCCCGCCGCCCCCGCGGGTCGAGCAGCCGGCCGCCTGCCGGCCATCGAGACCCCTGACGCGCGAATCGCGCGAAAGGTTGGGCTGCGCTTCCGCCGCGGCGGGCGCACCCTGGAAGCATGACCCGCAGACCGCTCGAGATCGCCGGCATCCTCGTCGCCGGCGCCGTCCTGCTCACCGGCTGCGGCGCCCTGGGCGCCCCGACCGGCACGCCGCTCACGCCCACGAGCGAGCGCGGCGAGCCCGAGTCCGGGCCCATGCCCGGCTTCGACGACTCCGCGGGCGGCGACTCCGGTGCCGAGGGCGGCGACCAGCCCGAGCAGGACGCCGACGGCGACCGCGACGTGATCATCACCGGCGAGGTGTCGATGCGAGTGCCCGATCCGATCGCGACGGCGGATGCGGTGGCCGACGCCGCCGAGGCCCGTGGCGGGTCGATCGACCGACGGTCCGAGGGCGCATCCACCGACTTCGAGCCGGCGTGGGCGCGGCTCACCGTGCGGGTGCCCGCCGAGCAGGTGGAGGACCTCCTGACGGCGCTCCGCGCGCTCGGCGACGTGACGGCCGTCGACACCTCCGAGCAGATCGTCACCGACCAGGTGCGCGACCTCGAGGTGCGCGTGAACGCCGCCCGCGCGTCGGTCGAGCGGCTCACCGAGCTGCTCGCGACGGCGGCGGACACGGAGACGCTCCTCGAGGTCGAGGCGCAGCTGACGCAGCGCACGTCCGAGCTCGAGCAGCTGCTCTCGCAGCAGCGCAGCCTCGCCGATCAGGTCGCGATGTCGACGATCGACGTGGGCATCCGCGCCACGACAGCCGCCGGCCCGACGGGCACGCCGAGCTTCTGGGACGGCCTCGTCGCCGGCTGGGCCGCCTTCCTCGCGTGGGGCGCCGCGTTCCTGTTCGGCCTCGGGCAGTCGATCCCGGCGCTCGTGATCCTCGCGCTGCTCGCGCTCCTCGCCTGGTTCGTCGTCCGGCGCATCCTGCGACGGATGCCGCGGCGCGCGGCGCAGCCGGAGGGCACCGCGGTCGCCAACCCGGTCGCGCAGACGACGCCCGCGCCGACGCCCGACGTGTGAGGCGCGCGGCGCCCTGCGCGCGTCGAGTGACCCACCCGCTCGTCGAGCAGCCGGCGAAACCGGCGCATCGAGACCCCCGCAGCCGAGCAACAGTCGCTGACCGACGCCGGGAACCCGAACGTTCTACCCCAGATTGAACCCCTGGGGTACGCTCATCAGGGTCCCCCGCCCGCTCCCGACCGTCACGAGGTTCGCGTTGCGCAGACGTCCCCTGCTCATCACCGCACTGGCCGCATTCGGCGTGGGGGCGTCCCTCGTCGTCGCCCCCGGCGCGCCGGCTGCGATGTCGTCGGAGCAGATCGCCGAGACGCAGGAGCGCCACTTCGCGGTCATCGACGAGATCGCGCTGTGGGACGCGCGCACCCCGACCCCCCGCATCGGCGCGGTCGAGGGCGACCCGGTCGCCGGCACGATCGAGATCGGATGGGTCGGCCCCGTCCCGTCGGAGGTCCGGGCGATGGCCGACGAGGCCGCCGCGCAGGGCATCGAGGTGACCTTCGTGCCGCAGGAGGCGAGCGAGGCCGAGCTGGTCGGGCTCGCCCACGACCTCGCCGCATCCATGCCCGTCGAGGGCGCGTTCGCGATCGGCATCGGGGCCGACTCGCTCTCCGTCGAGGTGCCGACGCCCGAGGCCGCGGAGGCGGTCGGCGCCGAGGCGATCCCGCTCGAGGGCGAGGTGCTCGACGTCATCGACGAGACCGAGCAGGCCGCCGAGCAGCTGGGCGCGACGGTCACGGTCGAGGAGACCGACTCGGTGCCGCTCACGACCGCCTCGCCCGCGATCGAGCAGGGGCAGCAGCTCGGCACCGCCGCGGCGCCGCTCGCCGCCGGCCGCTCGAACGACACGTCGGTGCTCTCGGGCGGCATGCGCGTGCAGACCCAGTTCGGCAACGGCGCGTGGATCAACTGCACCTCCGGCTTCAGCGCCTTCCACGGCCACCGCCCCGTCATCGTCACCGCCGCGCACTGCAGCGACTACATGGACGGCCGCGGCGTGCGCAACGTCGCCGGCACGCGCATCGGCACCAGCGACCTCGTGACCGAGCTCAACGACGGCGACCGCCCGTACGACCTCGGCGTGATCGCCGCCTCCTACGACGCGCGCACGCTCCCGCGCATCTACAAGGACGAGACCTCGACGGTGAACATCACCGGCACGCAGCTCGCGTTCCCGCCCGCCGGGTACCAGCTGTGCTCGTCGGGCCAGGTGACGGGCTGGAAGTGCAACATGACAGCGGGCGAGGCCTACGTCACGTGCTACGCCAAGTCGGGCGGCAGCGAATGCATGCACGTGCAGATCGTGCGCGCCTCGAGCGGCAACGCCTTCTGCCAGGGCGACTCGGGCGGCCCCGTGGTGAGCGTGCCGACGGCGAGCGGCGCGATCGCGATGGGCGTCGTGTCGGGGCTCAAGAGCCCGCTGAACGGCACGTGCTCGACGCAGGGTCTCATCGCGCCGATGTCGCAGCTGATGGCGACCGTGCCGGGCCTCCAGCTGCACACCCTCGACCCCGAGAGCACGAGCGCCGCGACCGCGGCCATCCTCGACCGCGTGAACACCGAGCGCCGCAACGCCGGCCTCGCGCCCCTCGCGCAGGACGGCTGCCTGAACGAGATGGCGTCCGACTGGGCGGGCTCGATGGCGGGCAGCGGCCTGGCCGGCGGCGCGCACAACCCCTACCTCGACGCGGACGCCCGCGCGTGCTCGCTCTCGGGCTGGGGCGAGAACGTCGGCCGCACCTACGGATCGAGCGTCGACCCCACGGGCATCATGAACGCCTGGATGGCCTCGACCGACCACCGCGCGAACATCCTCCGCTCGACGTTCACGCACGTCGGCGTCGGCATCGCGCACGGCTCGAACGGCTACTGGTACTACGTGCTCGACTTCGGCCGCCGCTGACCGAGCGCCCGACGCGCACCGTCCGTTCAGGCCCGCGCGGGACACTGGCGCCATGCGCGCTCCCCTCGCCTTCGACGCTCCCGAGGTCACCGACGCGATCGCCGCGTGGATGCCGAGCACCCGCTGGTTCCCGCTGAAGGGCCAGCAGGTCGACGTCACGCTCGCGCACGCCTACGACCTGGGCGACGCCGCCATCCTGCTCCTGCGCGCGGGCGACACGCTGCTGCAGGTGCCGGTCGCGTGGCGCGATGAGCCGGGCGACTCCCCCATCCGGCAGCTCGGCGAGCACTGGCTCGTCGACGCGTGCGGTGATGCGGATGCGGTGCAGGCGATCCTCGACGTCGCCGGAGGCAGGCGGGCGGCCGAGGGCCTCGCGGGCGACGCGACCGCCGAGCCGGCAACGGCGGCAGCGATCCGCGTCATCACCGGCGAGCAGTCGAACACGTCGATCATCGGCGGCGCAGATGGTGAGCACCTCAGCTGGATCGCGAAGGTCTTCCGCGTGGTCTCCCCCGGCGACAACCCCGACGTCGTCGTCACGGGAGCGCTCACGCGCGCCGGCTGCGACCGGGTGCCCCACCTGCTCGCCTCGCTCGCCGCCACGTGGCCCGCGGGCGATGCGTTCGTGACCGGCCACCTGCTCGCGGTCTCGCAGTTCGTCGCCGGCGCCGACGACGCGTGGGAGCTGCACCGGCAGCACGCGCTCGCCGCGCTGCGCGGTGAGGAGCGCCCCGCCCCCGATGCGCGGGCGCTGGGTGCCGCGGTCGCGACCGTGCACCGCGACCTGGCCGCCGCGCTCGGCACCGCCGAGGCGACCGAGGCCGACGCGCTGCGCTTCATCAGCGGGCTCGAGCAGCGCCTCGCGTGGGCGCGCGAGCAGGCGGGCGACGTGCTCGCCGAGCTCGACGACGAGCTCGGCCACGCGCAGGAGCAGCTGCGCGAGATCGACTCGATCGGCGAGCTCCAGCACATCCACGGCGACCTCCACCTCGGCCAGGTGCTGCGCGCGGCGGACGGCGGCTGGCTGCTGCTCGACTTCGAGGGCGAGCCGCTGCGGCCGATGCACGAGCGCGCGGTGCGCGAGCCGCGCCTGCGCGACGTCGTCGGCATGCTGCGCTCGTTCGACTACGCGGCGGGCTCCGCCCTGCAGGAGTCGCCCGACGCCGACCCCGCGGTCGCCGGCGACTGGGTCGTGCAGCGGCAGCAGGAGTTCCTGGCGGGTTATGCGGATACGTACGGTCCGGTCGACCCGCAGGACCCGGTCTTCCGCGCCCTGCTCCTCGACAAGGCGCTCTACGAGGTCGTCTACGAGCTGCGCAATCGCCCCGACTGGCTCCCCGTCCCCCTCGAGGCGGTCCGCGCTCTCCTCACTTCGAACAGCAGCGAGTAGCTCCGCTCCGCTGGCTGAGTAGCCGCGCGGCCGATTCCCCGTTGGTTGAGCAGCCGCCCGCAGGGCGGCGCATCGAGACCAAGCCGCGGCACGAAAGAAGGCCGCCCCTTCGGGCGGCCTTCTCACTCGAGGTCTCAGCGGTTGCGGTACCGCTCCACGATGTCCGAGGGGATGCGGCCGCGCGTCGCGACCTTCAGCCCCTGCGATTCGGCCCACTCGCGAATGGCAGCGGTCTCATTGCTGCCACCGCTCCGACGCCCGCTGCTGCTGCCCCCGCGAGATGCGCGACGGCCGGAGACACGACGGGAGGCGCGCACGTAGCGCTCGATCGCATCCGTGAATTCTTGGATGTTCTCGTTGGAGAGGTCGATCTCGTACTCGGCCCCATCGAATGCGAACCGGACGGTGCGACCTGCGCCCTCGTCGATCGGCTCACCGGAGAAGTCGTCAACGAGCTTGGTGAAGGTCTTCTTTGCCATAGCGAGAAAGGTAGCCCATTACACCTGGGGTTTCGCACACCTGTTTGCGCGTGTTCAGGTCGCGAGTCCGACTTCCGGCTGCCGCTCCATCTCGAGCACGTGCTCGCGGAGCCATTCGCGCAAACCCGGGCCGAGATCCTCGCGCTCGCACGCGAGCATCACATTGGCCTTGATGTAGTCGAGCTTGTCGCCCGTGTCATAGCGCCTGCCGCGGAAGACGACGCCGTGGACGCCGCCCGCGGCGTCGTCCTCGGCCATCGTGAGCAGCGCATCCGTCAGCTGGATCTCTCCGCCGCGACCTGGCGCGGTGCCTTCGAGCACACGGAAGATCTCGGGCTTCAGCACGTACCGGCCGACGATCGCGAGGTTCGAGGGGGCCGAGCCGGGCTCGGGCTTCTCGACGAGTCCGCGCACTCGCACGACATCGTCCTCGTCGGTCGGCTCGACCGTCGCGATGCCATAGAGATGCGCTTGCGCCGCGTCCACTTCCATGAGTGCGACCACGCAGGTATCGCGCTGATCATGCACCTGCAGCATTCGCTCGAGCAGGGTGTCGCGGGGATCGATGAGATCGTCGCCCAGCAGCACGGCGAATGAATTGTCCCCCACGTGCGCTTTCGCGCGCAGCACGGCGTGGCCGAGTCCGAGCGGATCTCCCTGCCGGACGTAATGGACATTCGCAAGGACGCTCGATTCGGAGACTCGCTGCAACCGCTCCTCGTCGCCTTTGCGCATGAGGATCGCCTCGAGCTCCGTCGCACGGTCGAAGTGGTTCTCGAGCGCATTCTTGTTGCGGCCGGTCACGAACAGCACATCCGGCAGCCCGACGCGCACCGCTTCTTCCACGACGTACTGGATCGCCGGCTTGTCGACGACGGGCAGCATCTCCTTCGGCAGCGCTTTGGTCGCGGGCAGGAATCGCGTGCCGAGCCCGGCTGCCGGGATGACGACCTTGGTGACGGAGTGCCGCATGGGCATACGCTAGCCCCCACACGTCGGAGGCTACCGCGCGAAGATGCAGGCTTCACCGACCGTTCACCCTGCCCTCGCCCGGTCGCAACCTCAGGCTGCGGTACCGTGGAGGCTTAAGAATCGGTCAGTTGCGCGTGTGAACTCCCTGTGGCGCAACGCCAACAACGGAGGTCTCAGTGACGGCGAGCAGCGGCACGACGCTGGGCGCACTCCGCGCGAAGATGCGCGTACACCAGTTCATCTTCGACGCCATCGCGTGGATGGTCGCTCTCGTCGCAGCGGTCTGGCTGCGCTTCGAGTTCGGCTTCCACAACACCAGCTGGGTGGCAATGCTCGTGCTGGTGCTCGCTGCGGCGATCGCGCAGCTGGCGGCAGGCCTCATGCTGTCGCTCTATCGCCGCCGCTACCACGTCGCGAGCTTCGACGAGGTGCTCAGCCTCGCCGGCTCGGTGGGCATCACCACGGTGCTGATCGGCATCCCGATCCTGGTCTTTGGCAACGAGGCCGGCGTACCGCGCAGCACTGCGCTGATCGCGGCCCCGCTCGCGTTCCTGGCGATGGCCCTCACCCGCTACTTCCGTCGTGTCGTGCAGGAGCGCTCGAGCCGGCCCAATGGAGACGCGGTGCCGATCCTCGTCTATGGAGCGGGCTTCGTCGGCTCGAACCTGATCAAGCGCATGAGGACCGATCCGCGCTCTCGCTTCAACCCCGTCGGCATCATCGACGACTCACCGGAGCTCGCGAATGCCGTGAGGTCCGGCGTCCACGTGCTGGGTACCGGCGACCAACTTGCCGAGATCGCGGGCAGGACGGGCGCGACGACTCTCATCGTCGCGATCGCTCGTGCTGACGCATCGCTGCTCCAGCGCATCTCCGACCAGGCCGCCGAGGCTGACCTGCGCGTGCTCGTGCTTCCTCCGCTCGACGACATCATCGAGGGGCGCAGTGCGATGGGCGACGTGCGCGACGTCTCGATCGAAGACATTATCGGGCGGCATCCCGTCGACACCGACATCGAATCCGTCGCCAGCTACCTCACCGGCAAGCGAGTGCTCGTCACGGGAGCCGGCGGGTCCATCGGGGCCGAGCTCTGCCGGCAGATCTCGCGCTTCGGGCCCGCCGAGCTGATGATGCTCGATCGCGACGAATCCGCATTGCAGGCGGTGCAGATCTCGATCGCGGGTCATGGTCTCCTTCACACTGACGACGTCGTGCTCGCGGACATCCGCGATGCCGAGGCGATCCGCGACCTGATGGCCGAGCGGCGTCCCCACGTGGTGTTCCACGCAGCGGCGCTCAAGCACCTGCCGATGCTCGAGCAGTACCCCGACGAGGCATGGAAGACGAACGTGCTCGGCACGCTGAACGTCCTGGAAGGCGCGTTCCGCGCTGGGGTCGAGACCTTCGTGAACATCTCCACCGACAAGGCAGCCAACCCGACGAGCGTGCTCGGCCACTCGAAGCGCCTCGCCGAGCGGCTGACTGCTTCATACGCGGAGCGCGGCGTCGGCCGTTACCTGTCAGTCCGCTTTGGCAACGTGCTCGGCAGCCGAGGCTCGATGCTGCCCACCTTCAAAGCACTGATCGACGCGGGCGGGCCACTCACGGTCACGCACCCCGACATCACGCGCTACTTCATGACGATCCCCGAGGCGTGCCAGCTCGTGATGCAGGCCGGCGCCATCGGCCGTCCCGGCGAGGTGCTCATCCTCGACATGGGCGAGCCGGTGAAGATCCTTGACGTGGCCAAGCGCATGATTCGCATGTCGGGCAAGCCGATCGAGATCGTCTACACGGGGCTGCGCCCTCACGAGAAGCTGCACGAAGAGCTCATCGGTGCCGGCGAGCACGACGATCGCCCGTTCCACGAGAAGATCACCCACGCTCGGGGCGAGCCGCTCGACGCATCGGCGCTGAGCAAGGGCCGCTGGGACGCCCACTGGACGCGTGAGCACGAGCGCAACCTGCGCGAGGACCACAGCGACGACGACAGCCTGACCGGTGCGGCGCAGCAGTCCATGCACATGCAGATCGGAAGAGGAGCGGTTCGGTGAACGACCGTATCTATATGTCCTCGCCAGACATCGGCGAGGCCGAGAAGGCTGCGGTACGCGCGGCAATGGATTCCGGATGGATCGCTCCGCTCGGCCCAGACGTCGAGGGCTTCGAGCAGGATCTCGCCGCGCGAGTCGGCGCGGCTCATGGCGTCGCCCTATCGAGCGGCACGGCAGCGCTCCACCTCGGCCTCCTCGGTCTAGGGGTCGGCCCGGGCGACGTGGTCGTCACGTCGTCGATGACGTTCGCGGCAACGGCCAACGCGATCGTCTACACAGGAGCCACCCCGGTCTTCATCGACAGCGACCTCGCTACCGGCAATATGGATGTCGCGCTCCTCAACGAGGCCCTCAACACGCTCGCCGCCGAGGGCACGCCCGCCAAAGCAATAGTGCCCGTCGATCTGCTCGGCAAGGCTGTCGACTACACGGTTATCGAGGCGCTCGCGCACCAGCACGGCATCCCGGTGCTCGCGGATGCGGCGGAGTCGCTTGGCGCGACGCACGGCGGCCGTGCGGCCGGGTCGTTCGGTGCTGCCTCGATCGTGTCGTTCAACGGCAACAAGATCATGACCACGTCGGGTGGAGGCATGCTGCTCACCGACGACGAGGCGCTCGCGCAGCGCACGCGCTACCTCGCAACACAGGCGCGGCAACCGGTCGCGCACTACGAGCACGTCGACATCGGCTACAACTACCGGCTCTCCAACCTGCTGGCCGCGCTCGGCCGCGCCCAGCTCGTGCGGCTCGATGAGATGATCGCGCGGCGCCGTGCCCGCCGCGCGGAGTATGCGGCCTTGTTCGCCGATGTCGGCGGCGTGGAGATCTTCGGCGGCGACGGCGCCGAAGACAACTGCTGGCTGACCTCGATCGTGGTCGACGAGCGCGCACATTTCGCCCCGGCCGAGCTTCAGGCCTACCTCGCCGAGCGCAGCATCGAGAGCCGCGCGCTCTGGAAGCCCATGCACCTGCAGCCGGTCTTCGCCGACCGTCGCGCCTTTGTCAACGGCAACGCGCAGCGCCTGTTCGAGACCGGCCTAACATTGCCGTCCGGGTCGGCCCTCACCGACAAGCAGTTCGCCCGCGTGACGGGCGCGGTGCGCGAGTTCCTCGCTGCCCGATGACGCCCGCTCGCCCATACGATCGCCTGAAGCGCGCGCTCGACATCGTTGCCGCAGGCTCGGCACTCGTCGTGCTCTCCCCCGTGCTCGCAGGCGTCGGCATCGCGGTGGCGGCGAACCTCGGCAGGCCCGTGCTGTTCCGCCAGTCTCGGCCGGGGCGGGACGGCAGGGTGTTCGAGTTGGCGAAGTTTCGCTCGATGCGCAGCCCTGACCCCGCGCGGGGGCTGATCAGTGACGCCGATCGCCTCACGCCGTTCGGCAAGGCGCTGCGTGCCACGAGCCTCGATGAGCTGCCGAGCCTATGGAATGTGCTCAAGGGCGACATGAGTATCGTCGGCCCGCGGCCGCTTCTTGTGGCCTACCTCGAGCGTTACACGGCGGAGCAGGCCCGGCGTCACGAGGTGCGGCCGGGCATCACCGGGCTCGCACAGGCGCGCGGCCGCAATGCGCTCTCGTGGGAGGAGCGATTCGCGCTCGATGTGCAGTACGTCGAACAGCGCAGTCTTGTGCTCGACGCCCGGATCCTGCTCGAGACCGTCGTCGGCGTGCTGCGCCGCGACGGCGTCTCGGCGCAGGGACACGTGACCATGCCGGAGTTCCAGGGCCGGGGTGCCGCGTGAGGCCCCTCGTAGTGATAGGCGCCGGCGGCTTCGGTCGTGAGGCACTCGACGTCGTCGAGGCCGCCAACCGCGTCGAGCCGCGCTGGCAGGTGCTCGGCGTGATCGACGACGCCCCCTCCTCCATGGCACTGGAGCGGCTCGCGGCTCGGGGTGTGTCGCATCTCGGCGGCGTCGACGTGCTCGAAGGATACGAGCGCGTGGAATACCTCGTCGCTATCGGGGCCCCGCGCACGCGCGCCGCGATCGACGCACGACTGCTCGCACGCGGCCATACGCCCGCCGTCGTAGTACATCCCACAGCTGTGCTCGGCAGCCAGGTCGTAATCGGCGAGGGCACCGTGATCTGCAGCGGGGTGCAGGTGTCGACGAACGTGCGGCTCGGCCGCCATGTGCACCTCAACCCCAATGCCACGATCGGCCACGACGCGGTGCTCGACGACTTCGTCTCGATCAACCCGGCGGCGGTCATATCTGGCGAAGTCTGCGTCCAGGCGCAGGCATTGATCGGTGCCGCCGCCGTCGTACTCCAAGGCCTGACCGTTGGCGCAGGCGCTGTCGTCGGCGCAGCCGCCTGTGTGACGAGAGACGTCGCCCAAGCAGCAACCGTACGAGGAGTGCCCGCACGATGATTCACGACCGCTCCGCTGACTCGACCCGTTCGTTGTGGATCGTTGAGCACTACGCGGCGCTTCCATCGAAGGACGGGCGTGCAGGACGACACCTTGGGCTCGCTAGACAGCTGATCGGCCGTGGTTGGCAAACCACGCTGTTCGTTGCGAGCACCTCCCACCCGGACGGCGTCCAGCGCCTACCAAGAGGCGTCTGGCGTCAGCAGGTTCGAGAGAACGGAGTGGACGCCGTCATCTTGAGGACCAACGCCTACGGCACGTCCATGGGCCTGCGATTGCTCGGAATGACTGCATTCGCCGCACACGTCCTCTCGGTGACCGCGACTCGAGGAGTACGCAAGCCCGACGTGGTCATCGGCAGCACTGTTCACCCGTTCGCAGCGTGGGCGGGTGCACGACTGGCCAAGCGCCACGGCGTGCCCTTCGTCTTCGAAGTGCGGGACGTCTGGCCGGAGTATCTGATCGACCTTGGAAAACTCAGCCCGACTGGCCCGTTGGCGCGGACGCTGCGGCGAGTAATGCGGAAGAACGCGCGAGATGCGCAGTTGATCGTGTCTCCCCTGCGCAACCTGGATCTTTGGCTGCAGAGCATCGGCGAACCGGAGAAGGCGTTCCTTTGGGTACCGAACGGTATCGAGGCTGAGGACGCGGAGTCAGCCTCTCCGAGCGATCACGAACCCGAGCCGGACGGTGTGCCAGGTAGCTTCACCTTCATGTATCTCGGCTCGCAGGGGCCGGCGAATGCCGTCGATCATCTTCTGCATGCCTTCGATCGAGCGGTCGCGATGCGTCCGGAGAGAGACCTGCGGTTTCGCGTCATCGGCGATGGCACGTTGAAGAAGGATCTGCAGGCGTTGGCTGCGCGCCTGCCGTCGGCGGCTCAGATCACTTTCGAAGACAAGATCCCGAGGTCCCAAGTGGTCTCTACTGCTCGAGAGGCCGACGCGCTGGTGATCGCAATGGCCGACAAGCCGGTCTATCGGTTCGGAATCAGTCCGAACAAGCTCTTCGACTACCTCCTGGCGGGTCGTCCGATCGCTATGAGCGTCAACCACGCCAACCCGGTGGACGACGCGAACGCAGGCATCGTGGTCCCAGCGGACGACCTCGACGCGATGGCCGAAGCTCTCGTCGAGCTGGCCGAGCTTCCCGCTTCTGAACGCGACGCGATGGGGCAACGAGGACGCGAGCACGTGCTTCAGAACTACTCTTACGGAGCGCTAGCTAGCGACCTTGCAGAAGCACTCGACCGCCTTATTGCGTAATCACCGGGCCTTGAGGGGCACGAGCGGATGGCTCGGCCGCCGCTTGGCGCCGTAGTGGCTGATCGGCAGTACCAGGAAGAGCCACATGAGACGCGAGTCGTAGTAGTCGCCCGAGAACTGCGCCGCGACGAGGATCAGCACCGCGGCCATGAGGCAGGTCAAGACAAATGGGCTGACCGGCCGCACTCTGACGAGCGGAACAGCCAGAGCAACGATGGCGGTCCCAAGGAGGGTGACGGAGACCACTCCTCCCTCAACTAGCGCTGACAAGAAGAGGTTGTGAGGATAGTCGACCTCGAAGGAGAGTCGGTTCAGCGTCCCGAAGCCGTCGAGCCCGACGCCGAAGATCGGAGAAGCACCGATGAGACGCCAGGCCTCTTCACCGATCACGTCACGCCCCGACGAGTAGCCCTCGACCAGCGTCTGCTGGAAGAACCGTTCGTATATGATCGCGCCCAAGCGCCCAGATGAGAGGGAGTTCGCGACAGCGAAGACGGCCAGCATCGCGAAACCGATCAGGGCGGACTTTGCCGCCCCAAGCCGCCGCGTCAAGGGGACTGCGCAAACAAGGATCGCGACCGACGCCGCAAGCAGACCGCCGCGGCTGCCAGACAGCACGGCGCCCAGTGCGAACAGAGGGACAACGATGAGCGGCCAGACGCGACGGCGCTGCATGACATAGAAGAGTGCCGCGATAGCGCCGATGCCCATTATCCGAGCGAACACGTTCGGGCCGCCGCCGAACGCTGAGTAGCGGCCTTGGTCGCCGGGGCCAGCCACGAGCGCGGCCGCAAGATATAGCAGCGCGGCCAGCAGGAACCACAGCCAGATGCGCGCAAGTGCTTCCTCCGGCAGAACAGAAGCGACGAGACTCGCCAATGTCACGACCGCAACGAGAAGAACGACATTCTCCGCAGCCTCGGCCAGCTGCGCGCCTTGCGGAGCCCAAAGAGCACTGATCAACGTCCAGCTCGCCCAGACGTACAGGGCGATCAAACCATGAGGGAATCGGATTCGCATGCGCGCATCCCGAGGCATGCCTGACACCCAGAACAGGAACGCGATGATCAGAGCGCTGATGCCTGCCCATCGCAGGTCGACGGCGGGCAGGTCCGGCGAGATTCGGTCGAGCGTGAATCGCCCCGCCAAGCACATGATGAACAGCCCGAAGAGCAGGCCCACGCCAATCGAGATCCACGCGGGACGCACCCCGCTCAGAGCCTTCATCGCACGGTCCTCGTCGACAAGGCCACCGCGCCGATCACCAGACCTACCGAGTACCCGATTACGGACCCTATAGCGGCGCCGACGGCACCCAACCCAGGTATTAGGGCGAGGTAGAGCAGCACCGACGCCACCATCCCCGCTGTCTCCACCAGTGAAGCCATTCCCGTCCGGGCCTGGCTGACCAGCAGACCTTGCTGAACTCGCGTCGCACTGTAGATGGCCGCGGCGAGCACGAGCGGCGGCACGAGTCCAAGGGAGTCCGTGTATGCCGGTAACCACGCCATGATGATGTGATGCATCAACGTCCCCGCAAGGACGGCGAAGCCAGCACCGATCCCGAAACCGACGGCGGTGCGGCCGTGGATCGACCAGATAGTCGGCGATTGCTGCCGCCACTTGCGGAGTGACGCATCGACGTACTGCTGCACGGGCCACGCAGCGAGCTCCGTAGCGGTGGCCACCATCACGTACAGGCCCAGCTGCGCGCTGGAACTCAGCATCGGGAGCAGGAGTCGGTCAGACCTGAGCATTGCAGTGTTCCCGATGCTGGCCGGGATGAGGCGGTACGAGGTCCGCATGAGCTCACGGACATCGACGTCTAGCGATACATCCGGCGCATCGCGATCCCTGCCCAGGTACAGGAGGACCACGACGCCAGACACCACGTACACGAGTGTCCAAACACGCACGTCTCCCGCTCCGAGAAGGGCGAGCAGCAGCGAGACGGCGATTGTCACGAGGTGGGTGCCGATCGTGATGCTAACGAACGGTCTCCAATCGCGGCTGACGAGATAGCCGATGCGAACTGCTCGAAGTTGCACATTAGTCAACACATAG
The DNA here is from genome assembly GCF_024723325.1 of Agrococcus sp. HG114. GTDB lineage: Bacteria > Actinomycetota > Actinomycetes > Actinomycetales > Microbacteriaceae > Agrococcus. Next base: position 14,736 of record NZ_JANQCH010000006.1, on the reverse strand, counting down.
GAAAGCGCGGTCATCAGCAGGAGGGGCAATTGAGAGCCGCTCGAGAGGATCAACCACACGAGTGCCACGAAAGACAACACGGCCAGCGTCGCGGGAGCGGACGCGAGTCGTGCTAGCACGAATGCTGTGACGGACCGCGCCGAGCCTTGAGCATGTGCGACCATCGGCCTCTCGATCCCGAGGAGCGCGAGAGTGGAGGACAAATAGACGATCTGCAACCAGAGAGCCAGCTCGCCTCGAGCCGCCGGGGCCATAACCGTCGCCGCGAGTAAGCTAACTCCGAATGCAGAGGCCGCTGTCAACGCTTGCGTCGAGAGCAGGAGCACTGCCGCCCGGGCGGCCGACGGCTCTCGCCCCGCAAGGAGTGTCAAGGTACTCAGTTCCGTTCGAATTTTCGGTCGACTTCGGGCCATGACCGCGGTGATCAGCCAGTCACCCAAGGTTACCCGCGGTGCCGAGCCACGAAGCGCGACCGCCGGGATCACTGGCAGCCGAAGACCACTAAGCGGGATGAACAGCGCCTGAACCCAGCGCCGGAGCAGCTCCGTCACACTGCCAGACGCCTAGACTTGACGCGATGAGCGTTCCAGTACAGGCCAGATTCTTGCCCACCGCGGATGTCGACGAGAGGGCCAGCGTCGGCTCCGGGACCATCGTCTGGCATCTGGCGCAGGTTCGTGAGTACGCCGTGATCGGCGAACAGTGCACGATCGGTCGCGGCGCCTACGTGGGCACCGGCGTTGTGGTCGGGGATCGTTGCAAGATCCAGAACCTGGCTCTCGTATATGAACCCGCGACACTCGAGGACGGAGTATTCATCGGCCCCTCGGCCGTGCTCACGAACGACTTGCATCCGCGCGCCATCAACGAAGACGGTTCCGTCAAGTCCGCCGATGACTGGGAGGCGGTGGGAGTCATCATCAGGCGCGGAGCGGCGATTGGGGCCCGCGCGGTCTGCGTGGCACCAGTCACCATTGGCGAATGGGCGACCATTGCTGCGGGCGCCGTTGTCATCCGCGACGTGCCGGCTTACGCGCTCGTGGCAGGCGTGCCGGCCCGCCAGATTGGCTGGGTCGGTCCCGCAGGACGGAGGCTCGAGGCCCGAGGCGATCGCTTCGTCTGCCCGGTGACGGGCGATGAATTCCTCGAGAACGAAGGAGCTTTGGCACGTGCCTGAACTGATCCCCGCCGCCAAGCCGATCATCGGCGACGAGGAGCGGGCCGCGGTCGACCGAGTGCTGCGCTCAGGCATGGTCGCGCAGGGCCCGGAGGTCGCCGCCTTCGAGGAGGAGTTCGGCGCTCAGCTCGCGGGCGGCCGCACCGCCGTCGCGGTCAACTCCGGCACTGCAGGGCTTCATCTCGGCCTTCTCGCTGCCGGCATCGGCTCGGGCGATGAAGTGATCGTGCCCTCGTTCACCTTCGCCGCGACGGGCAACTCCGTGGCGCTTACCGGCGCGACGCCGGTCTTCGCCGACATCGAGCTCGACACGTTCACCCTCGACCCGGCAGCCGTCGAAGCAGCGATCACTCCGCGGACGAAGGCAATCATGCCTGTGCACCTCTACGGGCACCCGGCTCGGATGCGCGAGCTGCGAGCCGTCGCCGACCGCCACGCGCTCGTGATCTTCGAGGACGCAGCCCAGGCGCACGGCGCCCAGCTCGACGGTGCGCAGGTCGGGACCTTCGGCCGCTTCGCGATGTTCAGCCTTTACCCCACGAAGAACATGACCAGCGGCGAAGGCGGCATGGTGGTGGTCGAGGATCAGGCGATGGCGCGAGCTGTTCGCCTGCTCCGCAATCAGGGCATGGAACGCCAGTACGCCAACGAGGTGATCGGGTTCAACGCCCGGATGACCGACATCCACGCCGCGATCGGGCGAGCGCAGCTGACGAAGCTGAGCGGCTGGACTGCTCAGCGACAGGCCAATGCCGCCCGCCTCGACCGTGAGCTCCGAGGGGTGCAGACCCCGGTGGTCGCCGACGGCGCGACTCACGTCTACCACCAGTACACGATTCGGGTGGAGAACGACCGCGACGGCTTCTCGCGGGCGCTCCGCGAGGAGCACGGGATCGGCAACGGCGTCTACTACCCGATCCCCAACCACCGTCTCGAGTCGCTCGCGCCCTTCGCTCCCGGACTGGACCTGCCGAACACCGAAGCGGCCGCAGCCACCGTCCTCTCGATCCCGGTGCATCCCTCGCTCACCGACGGCGACCTCGACCGGATCATCGAGGCCGTGAACGCCGTCGCGAAGGCAGGCGCCTGATGGCAGCGCTGCGGGCGGGCTTGATCGGGCTCGGCATGATGGGCAGGCATCACGCGCGCGTGCTGCGCGACCTCGACGGCGTCGAGCTCGTCGCTGTCGCTGACGCGATGGGCGATCCGCATGGCGCCGCGAGCGGTCTCCCCGTGCTCGAAGGAGTGGACGACCTCATCGAGACGGGCGTCGACATGGCGGTCGTCGCGGTGCCCACCCAGTTCCATGAGGAGGTCGCGCTCCGACTGGCCGACGCCGGCGTCCACGCGCTCGTCGAGAAGCCGATCGCGCACTCCGTCCAAGCAGGTGTGCGGATGCGCGATGCGTTCGCCGCCAAGGGCCTCGTCGGCGCGGTCGGCCACATCGAGCGCTTCAATCCTGCCCTCCAGCAGCTGCGCAAGCGCATTCAAGGCGACGAGCTCGGCGCGGTCTACCAGATCGCAACCCGACGGCAAGGGCCGTTTCCCGCGCGCATCGCCGACGTCGGAGTCGGGAAGGATCTCGCCTCCCACGACATCGACCTGACCGCTTGGATCGCCGGCAGCTCGTATGCGCGTGTCTCGGGTCAGACCGCGATGAAGTCGGGGCGCCCGCACGAGGACATGGTGCTGGTCACCGGCAAGCTCGAGAACGGCGTGAACGTCAACCACGTGGTCAACTGGCTCAGCCCGATGAAGGAGCGACTGACTACGGTGACCGGCGAGAAGGGGACCTTCGTCGCGGACACCATGGCGGGTGATCTCACCTTCTACGCGAACGGCACCGTAGACGTCGAGTGGGAGTCGATCTCATCGTTCCGCGGCGTCTCGGAGGGCGACATCACTCGCTTCGCCTTCCCGAAGCGCGAGCCGTTGCGCGTCGAGCACGAGGCGTTCCGGGACGCGGTGCTCGGCCTCGAGAGCGACGTTGTCACGATGGAGCAGGGTCTCCACACGCTCGAGATCGTCGAGGCTGCGCTCGAGTCTGCTCGCACCGGCGAGACCGTCCGCATCCAGCAGCAGTGAACCGAAACGGGAGAAGCAGAAGAAGCATGCGCATCGCAGTCATCGCCCTCGGGAAGATCGGTCTCCCGCTCGCCGTCCAGTTCGCCGACGCAGGGCACGAGGTCGTCGGCATCGACATCAACGAGCGCGCCGTCGAGCTGATCAATGCTGGTCGGGAGCCGTTCCCCGGTGAGGCGCAGCTGCAGGAGAAGCTGTCGGACGCCGTCGCTGCAGGACGTCTGCGAGCGACGACCGACTATGCGGACGGGGTCCCCGGAGCCGATGCGATCGTGCTGGTGGTGCCACTGTTCGTCGACGACGCCTCGTGGGAGCCGGACTTCGCGTGGATGGACGCCGCAACGACCTCACTCGCTCAGCACCTCACGCCCGGCACGCTCATCTCCTACGAGACGACCCTGCCGGTCGGCACGACTCGTTCGCGGTGGAAGCCGATGATCGAGCGGATCTCCGGCCTGACCGAGGGTGAGGACTTCCACCTCGTGTTCTCTCCTGAGCGGGTGCTCACCGGCCGGGTCTTCCAGGACCTGCGCCGCTACCCCAAGCTGATCGGCGGACTCTCCCCCGCCGGCGCGGAGCGGGCACGCGAGTTCTACGAGGCGGTGCTGTCATTCGACGAGCGAGCCGACCTCGCGCGCCCGAACGGCGTCTGGGACCTCGGCAGCGCGGAGGCCGCCGAGATGGCGAAGCTGGCCGAGACGACGTATCGGGATGTCAACATCGGCCTCGCGAACCAGTTCGCGGTCTACGCCGACTCGATCGGCGTCGACGTGTACCAGGTGATCGAGGCCTGCAACTCGCAGCCCTACAGCCACATCCACCGGCCCGGAATCGCGGTCGGCGGCCACTGCATCCCCGTGTACCCCCGGCTGTACCTCTCGACCGACGCGGACGCCGAGATCGTGCGCACCGCCCGCAAGTTCAACGCCTCGATGCCTGAGCGGCTCGTCGCCCGCGCCGCCTCGACCCTCGGGGGGCTGGAGGGCATGCGCGCCGTCGTGCTCGGCGCGGCCTATCGCGGCGGGGTCAAGGAGACGGCGTTCTCGGGCGTCTTCGCCACCGCCGAAGCGCTGCGCAACGTAGGTGCCTCGGTGAAGGTGCACGATCCGCTCTACTCCGATGACGAGCTCGCACACCTCGGATTCGAGGCCTATGCAGCGGGCGAGGAAGTCGATCTCGCGATCATCCAGACCGACCACGCCGACTACCGCACACTTGCGGCGCGGGATCTCCCGGGCGTCAAGCTCCTGGTCGACGGTCGGAACGTCTCGGACGCTGCCCTCTGGAAGGGCACGCCGCGGATCGTGCTCGGCAAGGGCCAGGCGACGGACTGAGTCACGGTCCGGGTGGGCGCGCTCAGAGCTCGACGATCTCGAGCGCGTCCCCTACCCACACCCAGAGGTCGCCCGGCGCGCCCGCGCTCAGCGCGACGGAAGCGTCGGCGGGGATGGCCGTGCAGGCCGACTGCAGCGCACCGGCGCGGATGATCCCGACAGCCATCCCATCGCAGCCCTCGGCGTTCCTCAGCACGACGGCGACGCCTCCCTCGGCGGAGCCGATCGCGGCCACATCTTGCGCGACGCCTACCCAACGACCGCTGCTCGAGCGCGCCTGCGCGACGCCGTCGCACAGCACGACTCCGCCCCCGCTCGCCGTCACGGCCTGCGGCTGCTGACATGGAGCGTCGACAGTGGCGCCTTCCAGCGTCACGGTCCCGTCCGCATCCACGTAGCTGCCGAGGCGCTGGTCGGGCGCGAGCTCCCACCCGACCCCGCCGGTGAACGTACGCTGCACGACGGGCTCGCACGCCGCATCCGCCATGACGACGATGCCTCGCCTGCCGTCGGCGTTCGGCTCGAGCGCGAGCACCGGTCCTTCGAGCTCGAGGTCGGCTGGTGTCCACGTCTGGCCGCCGTCCGTCGTCAGCTCGATCGAACCCGGCACCCCGCACGCGCCCTGCTCGGCCCTCCACGCGACTGTGCTCGAGATGGCGCTGAGCAGTCGGGTGCCCGTCGGTTCGGCCGCCGCTGTCGCATCGGGCGACGGTGCCCCCGAGGACGTCGGGGAGCCCGACGGCAGGAGGGGCTGCTGAGTGCCGGTCGGCCCCGGGGCCGACGGCGGCACGTCATGCGCTCGAAGCGCGACGGCGACGAGGATCACATCGACGACGAGCAGCACGGCCACGGCGATGAGCCCGAGCGCGAGTCGGCGGCCGTTCGCACGATCGCCGAACATCGCCCGCATTAGCGCACCTTGGGCAGCGCGAAGCGCTTCGCCTTCTGCTCCTGCTGCTTGCGCTCCATGTAGCCATAGTGGCCGTAGCCGTAGTGCCCGTAGGCGTACGCATCGGCGCCGCGCGTGGGCACCATTGTCAGCACGACGCCACTGACGTCCGAGTCGACGGTGTTGAGCAGCTGCACCGCCGTCTCGAGCTGGTGCTTCGTCGCCTTGCCCGCCGATGCGACGATCACCACGCTCTCAACGTGCTTCGAGAGCACCGCCGCATCGGTGACCGGCAGCAGCGGTGGTGCGTCGAACAGCACCCAGTCGAACTCTGCCTGCAGCTCCTTCAAGAGCGTCGCCATGGCCTTGGATCCGAGGAGCTCGGACGGGTTCGGCGGGATCTGACCAGCGGGCAGCACGTAGAGCGACTTAGCGCCCCACTGCTGCACTGCGTCGACGAGCTCAGCGCGGCCGATGAGCACATCGGTCAGGCCGACACCTCCGTCGAGGTTCATGTACTCGGCGACCTTGGGCTTCCGCAGATCGGCGTCGATGAGGATGACCGTCTGCCCCGCGTCCGCGATCGCGAGCGCCAGGTTCGCCGTCGTCGTGCTCTTGCCCTCACCCGGCGTCGCCGATGTGACAACGATCGAGCGTGAGTCGTCGTCGACCTCGATGAACTGGAGGTTCGTACGGAGCGTGCGGAACTGCTCGGAGCGCGGGCTCAGCGGGTCGGCGTGCACGATGAGCGGCCGCTGCTTGGCCTTCGGGTCGAACGCGATCGCACCGAGCATCGGGGCAGCAGTCACCGCGCGCACGTCGCGCTCGTTGCGGATTCGAGTGTCGAGCACCTCGCGGAGGAGTGCGAACCCCACGGCGAGCCCGAGGGCGATCAGCGCACCGAGGGCGATGTTGACGGTCGTGCGCGGGCTGATCGGCGATGTCGGCACCGACGCGCGTTCGACGACCGCGAGCTGCACCGGGCTCGTCTGATCAGGTCGCGCCTCGATCGCCGTGACCGTCTCCGACAGGCTGGCAGCCGCGGCGTCGGCGAGCGCCGCAGCCGCAGCCGGGTCGTTGCTCGTCGCGGTGATCTGGATGATCGTGGTCTCCGGCACCGTGGTGGCGCTGACGCGCGAGTCGAGGGCCGAGAACGTCTCGTCGAGGCCGAGCGACTCAATCACGCCGTCGAGCACGCGCTGCGAATCAACGAGGTTGGCATATGTCGCGACGCGCGAGAGCGTGAAGGTGTTGCCCTGCGCGAGCTCAGCAGTCGTGTCGCCGCCCTGAAGGGATACGAAAACCTGCGTCGACGCCGAGTACACGGGCCTCTGCATCAGGGAGGCAATCGCGCCCATGCCGACACCGACGAGCGTGGCTGCGACGAGGAGCACCCAGTACTTCCTGACGATGCGGATGTAATCCGACAGCTCCAACTTCACTCCCTGTGCGTGACTCGGCGCGACAAGAAGGTCGGGCACGCCGCAAGCATCCTTTCACACCGGCGTAGTCGCATCAGCGGCCGTCGGCGAGCACCCGGAGATCCGACGCGATGCTGGCGACCAGCGCGTCGACCGCATCGGCCGAGCGCCGATAGACGTCCGGCTCGAGCCGGTACGGGTCCTCGACATCGAGGGCATCAGGAGCTTCTGGGGTGGGCATCAGCCCGCGCACCGTCACTGCCGCTTCGACGACGCGCCGCATGAATGCCGCGAAACCGTCGGCGCCGAGCGGAGCGATCGAAGCGGCGACACTGCCGTTCGCAAGCGCCTCGAGGATGCGCGCGAACTCCACGAGCGTGAATGAGCGCCGAACTGCCGAGGGCACGAGGCTCGAGGCGGCCGCGCGATGCTCGCGTCCCATGCCGAGGACGAGGTCAGCCTGCGCCACGTGAGGTTCACGCAGACGGCGCGCACGATGGGCGCGCGGTTCCGCGATCCCGAGGCGCATCGCCTCGGTCGCCGCGAGCCTGTCCATCGGGTCGTCGTCGAACGCCTTCGTCCCGGCGCTCGAGATCTCGAGAGCCGGTATCTCGGTGCGCCCGAACGCGGCGGGGATGCGGGCGCGCAGCAGCTGCTCGGCCTGCGGTGAGCGACAGAGGTTGCCCGAGCACACCGTCAGCACGCGGAACACTCCGTCGGCGCTCGGCGACGAGGAGGAGCTCCTTCGACTCGGTAGCGGCATGCCTCCAGGCTATCCGGAGCCGCGATCGTGACTCAGGAGCGTGCGGGCAGCAGTGCGACCCGATCGAGCTCCTGCTCGAGCGCGCCTGTGAGCGTCGACACATACGTCGACGTCAGATGACCGCGGTCCCGGTACACGACCGCTCCGCCGATCACGGCCGGGCAGCGGTCGGCATCGCAGATGTGCTCGTTCAGGTCGATCGCGGTCGCGCGGGGCTCGCGCTGCAGGGCGAGCTGCTGCCCTCGCCCGGCTCCGGACAGAGCCAGGGCCCGGTCGATCGCGCATCGCTCGAGACGAGTCGCCTCGTTCGCGACGCACGCTCCGATCGCGAAGGACGGGGCGGGTGTGTCTCGGACCACCACCACATCGACGCCGGCATCCTCGAGCTCGCGCCACGCAGACGCCATGCCCGCAGCGACGGCAGTCTCATCCGCAGCGCCGTCGACTGCCGAGCCATCGATCCAGAGATCGAAGTCTGCGTTGCTCGTCAGCACGAGCGATGGCGGGTCCTCCAGCAGCCGATCCATCACGGCCCGGTTCCACGCACTGCACTGGTGGTAAGCGCCGCCACCGCTGGCGAGCGCGGGCGTCGAGTCGGTGAGAGGGCAGTTCGACTTCGTCAGCGAGACCACGCGCAGACCCCGGGATTCGCCGATCTGCTGCACAGCCGGGAGCCATTGCGCCGCATGCGAGTCGCCGACGACAGCGATCACCCGGTCACCCCGTCCCCAGTCGCACGCGCGCGGGACGACCGTCGCGACATCGGCATGGCAGCCCTCGCCGTAGCTCTCCGGCAGCGCCGCGGCGATGTCGGCCGGGGCCGGAAGGAAGCGCGCCGGCACGTCGAGCGGCATGTCAGCCGCCGTCGCGCCGGCGGGGATCGCCGTCGCGCCGAGCAGTTGGTCGGGCGGGCCCTCGTAACCCTGAGGCTGCAGTGCGTACGGCGCGACGAGTCGCCCTGCTCCGCTGACCGCCACCGCCAGGAACAGGCAGCAGCAGGCAAGAACCAAGCCGCCACGCATCGACGACCACGGCCGATCGGGTGTGGTCTGACGGAACGGCTGCTCGACGAACCGCCACGTCAGCGCTGCCAACGCGAGGCTGATGCCGAGCACGACGAGGGAGTGGACGGAGGGCAGCTCGATCGGCCGGTGGTACGGGTTCAGCAGCACGGCGACAGGCCAGTGCCAGAGGTAGAGCGAATACGAGATGTCGCCCAGCCGCTGCACGAGGGGACTCCGGATGATGGCGCCGACACCCGGGAGCTCGCCGGCCGACGCGGCCCAGACGACGAGCGCTGTGGCGAGCGTCGGCCACCACGCGATCCAGCCGGGGTACGGCAGGTCGGACGGCAGCATCACGAGCCCTGCCGCGAGCGCGACGGCGCCTGCGGCGGAGACGGCCCTGGCCGCGTGCGCCGAGCGCAGCGCCGGCAGCACTGCTACCAGCCCACCGAGGGCGAGCTGCCAGAGCCGAGTCGTGGTGACGAAGTAGGAGCCAGCGGGATCATGCGATCCGAGCAGCACCGACCACAGGGCCGACGACGCCACCACCGAGGTGATTGCGATGGCCGCCACGAGAACGCGCGGTTGGGCGAGACGAGCCGCGAGCGCGGCGGCCGCCATGAGGAGCACCGGCCACAGCAGGTAGAACTGCTCCTCGACCGCTAGCGACCAGAAGTGCTGGAACGGGGACGGCGGCTCTAGGGACGCGAGGTAGTCGGTCGCGTCATGAGCCAGCCTCCAGTTCTCGAGGTACACCGACGACCAGAGCGCATGGGTCGACAGCGCCACCCGGCCGGACGCGGGCAGCAGGAACCACCCAAGAGCGACGGTGGCGAGGATGACCACCGTGGCGGCAGGCAGGATGCGCCGGCAGCGTCGCGCCCAGAAGTCGAGCAGGTCAGAAGACCTGAGATCCGAGCGCAGGAGCGAGCGCGTCATGAGGTAGCCCGAGATCACGAAGAACACGTCCACGCCCGCGAAGCCGGACGGCAGCCACTCGGCATCGAGGTGCCAGACCACCACAGCGGCCACCGCGACCGCCCGGAGCGCCTGGATGTCGGCTCGATGGCTCGGTGATGCGACAGCGCGGCGGGTGGGGGGCAGCACGCCGCGAGCGCGGCGGTCGGGCCACGGGCGGCGCAGAGCGGTCACGCCACTGAGCACCCGCCCACGCTAGCGAAGCGGCACGACGCCAGCGGTCGGCGGTGCTGCGCGAACGGATGATGGCCCTGCGCGCGCCCGCTACCCTGGCTGTCGACTGTCCAGCCCCCGGAAGGACGCGCCCCGCATGCTCGCCGAAGGCTCTCGCCCCTGGGCGCTCATCGGCCTCGGTGCGAGCGCGCTCTTCGCTGTCGGCTCGGTCGTGGCGGTCACCGTGGTGAACGACACCCGGGAGGGCGCCGCACGCGGCTCAGGGAGCCACAGCGCAGAGCTCGAGCAGCGCTACCGGTCGGCGGCGGAAGCCATCGATGCGTCGCAGGCACGACGACTCGCGGAGTCGTGCGAGGTCGCGGTGCGAGCCGTCACGGCGGTGGAGCTCGAGCAGCGCATCGCCGAAGCGCTCGAGGCCGCAACCGTGGTCGAGGACGCCTGGCTCATCATGGAGCCGGAGGATCGCGCAGCGTTCGAGAGCGGCCGGGCCGCCGCGGTCGAGGCGTTCGCGGCGGGCTTCACGACCGAGGCCGACGCGGCACTCGCGGCGGAGTACTCGGGCGTCGCAGACGTGCGCGCGTCGTGCCTCGAGCAGGCCTCCCCCGCGGTGCCACGGCCGCCGGTGCCATTGACGGAGTCGGTCGTCGAGGAACTCGAGTCCCGGGTCTTCCCCGACGATGGGGATGCGCTCGATGTCGCACATCTCGACCGATTCGACGCGGCCGTCGCCGAGCTGGCCGACACCACGCTGGCGGGCTCGGAAGCCGTCGTCAACGTCAACCGGCTCCGAGCGACGCAGGAACCCCTCGAGGCCGCCGCAGCCGCGCTGCGCGCGGACCGAAGCGGCTCGGCCACCGTCTCGACGCTCGAGGCGCTGACCGCGCACGCACTCGCCTCCCTCGGCCGGCAGAGCGAGATCGAATCTGAGCAGAGCAGCACGACGCCCTCCCAAGCGCCGCCCCGACCGGCGCCCGCGCCTGCGCCAGCGCCCACCACGGCCCCCGCGCCGGCTCCGGAGCCGACGCCGACGACGCCCGGAAACGGCGGCGGCAACGGCGGGGGCAACGGCGGCGACTCCCCCATCGATCCGCTCATCCCCTGAGCCGAGCGAGGCGAGCGACGAGGCCCGACGCTAGCCTGAGGCTCACCACACCGAGCACGGCATCATGCTCATCGCGGAAACCGTCCCGAGCTGCGGATCGGACCCTCGACAGCGTCGCCGCAACCGGAGCATGCTGGCGGCATGGCTGAGACATACCACCACGAGCCCCCGTACACGATCGGCGTGATCTGCGGCAGCATCTCCGCCTCGTCGATCAACCGCCGCCTCGCGAAGGCGCTCATGAAGATCGCGCCCGACGACCTGCAGTGCTCCTTCATCGAGATCGACAAGCTCGACCTCTACGACCACGACCGCGACGGCGACTTCCCGCCCGAGGCGGTCGAGCTCAAGCGCGCGATCAGCGAGGCCGACGGCATCCTGATCGTCACGCCCGAGTACAACCGGTCGATCCCCGGCGCGCTCAAGAACGCGATCGACTGGGCGTCCCGCCCCTACGGCGAGAACGCGCTCTCACGGAAGCCCGTCGGCATCATCGGCGCCTCCCCCGGCGGCATCGGCACCGCCGTCGGCCAGCAGCACCTGAAGTCGATCATGTCGTTCTGCAACGCCCCGCTCATGAACGACGTCGAGGGCTACATCCAGTACAAGGAGGGCCTCGTCGACGACGACGACACCATCACCGTCGAGTCGACGAAGGAGTTCCTGACGACGTACATGCAGGCGTACGACGACTTCGTGCGCCGCGTGCTCACCGTCGTGCCGAAGGCCGGCTGAGCCGGTCGCGTCAGCGCGGCTCGAGCACGACGATCGGCGCCGCGAGCGGCCGCGCGCGCTGGAACTCGTCGAGCGACGGTCCGCTCTGGAACCGGCCGTACGCATCCCACAACCGCTGCCGCTCGGCGCCCTGCGCCTCGCGCGCCCGCACCGCGCGCCGCTCGCCCTGCAGGTCGACGGATGCGTCGGGGTGCGCGCGCAGGTTCAGCAGCCACGCGGGGTGGCCCTCCATCCAGCCGTTCATCGCGATGGTGACGAGGTTCGGGCCGTCCTCGAAGTAGGAGAGGATCGCGATGCGCTCCTCGCCGCTCCTGCGGCCGATCGTGTGCAGGCGCAGCATGCCCCACGTGCCGGGCCTGGGCGTGCGCAGCCCGAAGCGGCCGCCCGTGACGCGGTAGAGCGCGCGGTGCACGACCCATGCGGCGCGGATGAACCACCGCGGTGGCGTCTTCGGCGGCTTCGACTCGAGCGTGCTCACGGCTGGCCTCCTGGGTCACGGGCGGATGCGTCCCCTGACGGTAGGCGCGCACCGCGCGCCCGAGGAATGGGGCTGGCCCCCAGGGCGATCGGCGGCGCGCCCGGGGTTCGCATCAGACCGCCGCGCGGAGTCGCCGCGGGCGCGGCACGATCAGCTCGGGCTCGGCGGCCTCGCGGCTCGCGAGCGCCGTGAGCGCGAGGCTCAAGCGCGCGACGTTCCGGTCGATCGAGTCGGCCGAGCGCCGGTAGACCTCGGCGCCGTGGCGGTAGGGGTCGCGGATGTCGAGCAGCACCTCGAGCGCCGGCATCGGCGTCGTCGCCCGCGCATCCGCGGCAGCCCGCACCACGCCCCGCATGAACGCGGCGAAGCCGTCCTTCCCGAGCGGCTCGACTCCCCCGCCATCGCGGCGAGCGGCGAGCGCCTCCACGAGCATCGTGAACTCCACGAGCGTGAACGCGCGGTCGACGGTCGAGGGGCGGCGCGCGATCGCGGCCTGCCGGTGCGTGCGCGCGAGCCCGAGGATCAGGTCGGCCTGCAGCAGCTGGCCGCGCTGCAGCCGGCGGGAGCGGTGCTCGTCGCTGTCGGTCACGCCGAGCAGGCGCACCTCGGCGGCCGCGTTGGGGTCCATCGGCTGGCCGGGGGTCGCCCGGATGCCGGCGCTCGTCACCTCGAGCGCCTCGATCTCCGCGCGGCCGAACGCCTGCGGGATCCGCAGCCGCAGCAGCTGCTCGGCCTGCGCCGAGCGGCACACGTTGCCCGAGCACACCGCGAGGATGCGGAACACGCGGTCGCGCGGGCGCGCGAACCGTGGGCGCCGGCTGGGGAGGGACATGTGGCGAGGCTAGGTCGCGGTCGCTGGGGCGGATCTGCGAAACCGGGGCCCTTGTGCGATTCCTGAGGAAACGTCGCGGGTAGCCAAATCCACACGACGTTTCCCTGCGACCGGCGCTCGAATCGTGCCAGGCACCGCACGGCTCCTCCGACGGCGAACAGCGCCGGGGCGGCTGGGAGAATGGAGGGGTGACCGCCCGCGAGACCGACGCCCAGCAGCTCCCGAGCGGCGAGCGAGCGAGCGTCGACCCGTGGGTCCTCGAGGCCGAGCGCAGCGCATCCGCACCCGGCTTCCGCCGCCCCGCGCTCGGGCCCGTGCCGAAGGGGCCGGTCGTGCTGCTCGGGCTCATGGCCGCGCTCCGCGCCGCCGGCCTCGTGCTCGTCGCCGAGGCGATCGCGCGCGGCATCGCGGCGCTCGCGGCGGGCGACCTCGCCGCCGAGACCACGCGGCTCATCGTCGTGCTCGGCATCGCGGGCGCGCTGCTGCGGGCAGGGGCCGAGTGGGCGACGTCGGTCGTCGCGCGCCGGGTCGCGACCGAGGTGAAGCGGTCGATCCGCGGGCGGCTGTGGCGGCAGCTCGCCGCGGGCGACGTCGCGGGCGGCGGCACCGCGGTGCTCGCGGCCGACGGGCTCGACGACCTCGACGACTACTACGTGCAGTCGCTGCCCGCGACGATCGCAGCCGCCGTCGTGCCGCTGCTCGTCGGGGTCCGCGTGCTCGGCGCCGACTGGCTGAGCGCCGCGATCATCGTGCTCACGGTGCCGCTCATCCCCTTCTTCATGGTGCTCATCGGCAAGCACACGCAGCAGCGCACCGACGAGGCGCTCACCGCCCTCACGCGCCTCGCCGACCACCTCGCCGAGCTCGCGCGCGGCCTGCCGGTGCTCGTCGGCCTCGGCCGCGTCGACGAGCAGGCGGCGGCGCTCGAGCAGCTGCAGCGCGGCTACCGCGAGCGCACGCAGGAGACGCTCCGCTGGGCGTTCCTCTCGGCGCTCGCGCTCGAGCTCGTCGCGACGATCTCGGTCGCGATCGTCGCCGTGTTCCTGGGCCTGCGGCTCCTGAACGGCACGATGGAGCTCGAGCCCGCCCTCGTCGCGCTCATCCTCGCTCCCGAGGCGTACGCGGCGCTGCGCCAGGTCGGCACCGCGTTCCACGCGTCGCAGGACGGGCTCTCCGCCCTCGACCGCGCGCAGGAGATCCTGCGCCGGCCGGCGCGCGGCGATGTGCGGAGGGCGCCGGCGTCCCACGCCGGCGCGCCGGCCGACGACGCGACCGGGGGGTCGCTGCTCGCGGTCGCCTCCTCCCCCGCCGATGCCGAGGAGCGCGCGAGCGGGTCCGGCCCGCGGGGCGCGACCCGCCGCATCCGCATCGACGACCTCACGGTGCAGTACGCGGGGCGCGACGTGCCGACGCTCGCGGGCATCACCGCCGAGCTGACAGGGATCGTGTCGGTCGCGGGCCCCTCGGGCGCGGGCAAGTCAACGCTGCTCGGCGCGCTCGCGGGCGCGCTGCCGGCCGACGCGGCGGTGTCGGGTCGCGTGACGGGGGCGGGGGCGGATGCGGTGGGCTGGGCTCCGCAGGCCCCTCGCGCCTTCGCCGCGACCCCGCGCGAGGAGCTCTCCCTCTACGGCGCCGACCCGGCGGTCGCCCTCGCCGAGCTGGCGCTCTCGCACGTCTCGGACGCGGCGGTGCCCGAGCTCAGCCCCGGCGAGCAGCGCCGCCTAGCCGTCGCGCGCGCGCTTGCCCGGGTCGACGCCGGCGCGACCC
>NZ_JANQCH010000069.1 GCF_024723325.1 Agrococcus sp. HG114 | reverse complement strand
CCTCGACGCGGAGCGCGGCCGGGACGCCGCGGGCCTCGAGGAGGAGCTCGCGGCCGCGCGCACCGAGCGCGAGCAGCGCGCGGCGGTCGTGCCGCCCGAGCTGCTCGCCCTCTACGAGCGCCAGCGCGCCCGCTACGGCATCGGTGCGACGCTGCTGCAGCGGCGCACGTCGGTCGCCTCGGGCGTCGAGCTCACCGCCTCCGAGCTCTACCAGATCCGCTCGGCGGCCGACGACGACGTGATCCTCGACCCCAACTCCTCCGCGATCCTCGTGCGCACGGAGGAGAGCGGGCTGTAGTCGGCGCGGGCCGGTACCCTGGGAGCGTGAACCGGTCGGCCAGGCGGCCGCGTCGCGGCTCCTCCGGGAGCTGCGCCGAGGAACGTCCGGGCTCCGCAGAGCAGGGCGGTGGATAACGTCCACCCGGGGCAACCCGCGAGAAAGTGCAACAGAGAGCAGGTCCACCGGCCACGGCTTCGGCCGGGGCCGGCCAGGAGTGAAACGGTGGGGCAAGAGCCCACCAGCGTCGCGTGCGAGCGCGGCGGCTAGGCAAACCTCGCCCGGAGCAAGACCAGACAGCGGATCACGGGGCTGCTCGTCCCATCCGCGGGTAGGTCGCTAGAGGGCTGCAGCGATGCATCCCCGAGAGAGATGGCCGTCCACGACAGAACCCGGCGTATCGGCCGGCCGGTTCACCCGATCGGGCTAGACGCCGCGCGCCAGGGCGGCGGCGCCGATGATGCCCGCGTTGTTGCGCAGCTTCGCCGGCACGATCGGCGTCGCGAGCTGCAGGAGCGGCAGGAACTTGTCGGCCGACTTCGACACCCCGCCGCCGACGACGAACAGGTCCGGCGAGAAGATGAACTCGAGGTGGCTGTAGTAGCGCTGCAGCCGCTCCGCCCACGCCTCCCAGCTGAGCCCCTCGGACTCGCGCGCGCGGTTCGACGCGCGCGTCTCGGCGTCGTGGCCGTCGAGCTCGAGGTGGCCGAGCTCGGCGTTCGGGATGAGCACGCCGTTGTAGATGAGGGCGCCGCCGATCCCGGTGCCGAGCGTCGTCATGATGACGAGCCCCGACGCATCCTTCGCCGCCCCGTAGTGGTCCTCGGCGAAGCCTGCCGCATCCGCGTCGTTCACGAAGTGGATGTCGCGGCCGAGCGCCTCCTCGAACAGCCGCTCCGCGGCGAGGCCGATCCACGCCTTCGACACGTTGGCCGCGCTCATCGTGCGGCCGTGGCGGACGATCGCGGGGAACGTCACGCCGATCGGGGTGTCCGGCCCGATCTCGAGTCGCCCGACGAGCTCGACGACCGCGTCGCGGATGGCGTCGGGCTCGCCGCCGGCGGGGGTGGGCACCTTCACGCGGTCGCTCAGCAGGGTGCCCGCGCGCACGTCGACGAGCGCCGCCTTCACGCCCGTGCCGCCGATGTCGACGCCGACCGCGGTCTCCTTGGATCTCGCCACGATCGACGATCCTGCCATGCCCCGGTGGGCGGGGGCCTCAGGCGGAGGGGAGCGTGAGGATCTCGGCGCCCGACTCGCGCACGACGATCGTGTGCTCGAACTGCGCGGTGATCGAGCGGTCGCGGGTGACGATCGTCCAGCCGTCGTCCCAGCCGTCCCACTCGTGCGTGCCGAGCGTGAGCATCGGCTCGATCGTGAACACCATCCCCGGCACCATCTCGGTGTCGTACTGCTCGGTGTCGTAGTGGGGGATGATGAGCCCCGAGTGGAACGAGGTGCCCACTCCGTGCCCGGTGAAGTCGCGCACGACGCCGTAGCCGAAGCGCTTGGCGTACTGCTCGATCGCGCGCCCGATGACGTTGACGCGCCTGCCGGGCATCGCGACCTTGATCGCCCGGTGCAGCGCCTGCTCGGTGCGCTCGACGAGCTGCGTCACCGCCTCGCTCGCCTCGCCCACGATGAAGGTGCGGTTCGAGTCGCCGTGCACGCCGTCCTTGAACGCCGTGATGTCGATGTTCACGATGTCGCCCGCCTCGAGCACCGTGTCGTCCGGGATGCCGTGGCAGATGACCTCGTTGACGCTCGAGCACACCGACTTCGGGAAGCCGCGATAGCCGAGGGTCGACGGGTACGCGCCGCGCTCGGTGACGAACGCGTGGCCGATCGCGTCGAGCTCGTCGGTCGTGACGCCGGGCCGCACGGCCGCGCCGACCGCGGCGATCGCGTCGGCCGCGATCGTGCCCGCTGAGCGGATGCGCTCGATCGTCGCCTCGTCGTACACGTCGCCGCCGGCGTGCTTCGCGGGCTTCGGGCGCCCGACGTACTCGGGCCGGGCGATGGATGCGTCGACGCGGCGCTCGGGGGAGATGCGGCCGGGGATCAGGCGGCCGTGAGCGTCCTTCGGCATACTGGCCATCCTAGGCGGGGCGATCCGCCGGAGACTGCGAGGGGGAGAGCATGGCCGAGTTCTGGTACAACCTCGAGACGGGCGTCGTCGAGGAGGGCATGGTCTCTCCCGGCTACGACCGGGCGGGCCCCTTCTCCACGCGCGAGGAGGCGGCGCGGGCGCCGGAGATCATCAAGGAGCGCTCGCGCGCGTGGGCCGCGGAGGAGGCCGCCGCCGACGACTGGGGCCAGCGCCGCAGCGACGACGCGCCCGCCCCCGACGCGCACGACGACGGGCGCTGAGCCCGGCAGCGGTCAGGCGGCCGCGACGACCTTCCGCAGGGTGCGGAGGTTCCGCGTCGTGACGCGGTCCTTCGCGCGCCGCTCGAGCGCCTTCGCGAACGGGCTCGTCAGGGTCGTGCCCTTCGGGTTCGACCAGTGCACGACGCCGTCGCCGAGCGCGACCGCCTCGCCCTCGCCCGGCTCGAGGGAGGCGAGCTCCGCCGCGACTCCCGGCTCGAGCTCGAACACGACGTAGGGGGTGTGCTCGTCGTCCTCGCCGTGGGGGTAGCCCGCGATGATGCGCTCGAGCTGCGCCACCGGCACGCCGAGCACCCGGATGCGCCTGCCGTAGCGACCCTCGAGCGCGGCCTCGGCCGCCTTCGCCGCCCCAGCCGCATCCGTCGCCGTCACCACGGCGTTGCCGCTCGCGAGCACCGTCGCGACGTCCTCGAGCCCGGCGCCCTCGAGCGAGGCCCGCAGGTCGGCAGAGCGCACCGTGACGCCGCCGACGTTGACGCCGCGCAGCAGCAGGGCGACGCGCACCGGGCTACTCGTACTCGTGCTCGGGCGCGGGGTAGGCGCCCGAGGCGACGTCCTCGCGGAACGCGTTCGCGGCCTCCTCGAGGTCGCGCCCGATCTGCGCGTACTGCTTGACGAAGCGGGGGATGCGGCCCGTCGTGAAGCCCGCCCAGTCGGTCCACACGAGCAGCTGGCCGTCGCAGTGCGGCCCCGCGCCGACCGAGATCGTCGGGATCGACAGCGCCTCGGTCACCGCGCGCGCCGACTCGGACGGCACCATCTCGAGCACGACGGCGAACGCGCCCGCGGCCTCGACCGCCTTCGCGTCGCGCAGCAGCTGCTCGGCGCCCGCCTCGCCGCGGCCCTGGATGACGTGCCCGCCGAGCCCGTGCTCGGCCTGCGGCGTGAAGCCGACGTGCGCCATCACGGGGATGCCGGAGGCGACGATGTGCCGGATCTGCTCGGCCGAGCGCTCGCCGCCCTCGAGCTTGACCGCGTGCGCGCCGGTCTCCTTCATGAAGCGGATCGCGGTGTGCACCGCCTCGCGCGGGTTCGTCTCGTACGAGCCGAACGGCAGGTCGGCGATCACGAGCGCCCGCTTCGCCGCGCGGGCGACGGCGCGCGTGAGGGGGATGAGCTCGTCGACCGTCACCGGCAGCGTCGTGTCGTACCCGAACACCGTGTTGCCGGCCGAGTCGCCGACGAGCAGGAAGTCGATGCCCGCGCGGTCGAAGATGCCGGCCGAGAGGAAGTCGTAGCTCGTGAGCCCGACGATCTTCACCCCGTCGCGCTTCGCCTGCTGGAAGTGCCGGATCCTGACCCGCTTCGGGCTCGACGCTGCGCCGCCGTAGGGCGCGGCGGGCTCCTGCGCGCTGTCGCTGAATGCCATGAGGCCGAGCCTAACGGCACGGCCGAGCGTCGCTGCCCGGCGGATCGGTCGCCCCGTGCGCCGCCGAGCGCCCGGGGAGGACGGCTGCGCACCGGGTGACCGATCCGCCGTCGCCGGGGCGCAAGGCCCGGCCCGGATGCGACCACTAGCCTGAGGACAGGCATTCAGGAGGGACTCGGATGGACAAGCAGCGGGACTTCGTGCTTCGCACGATCGAGGAGCGCGGCGTGAAGTTCGTGCGGCTGTGGTTCACGGATGTGCTGGGCACGCTCAAGTCGGTGGCGATCGCGCCCGCCGAGGTCGAGGGCGCCTTCACCGAGGGGCTCGGCATCGACGGCTCCTCGATCGAGGGCCTCTCGCGCGCGGCCGAAGCCGACGTGATCGCGAAGGCCGACCCGTCGACGTTCCAGGTGCTCCCGTGGCGCGGCGAGATCGACCCGACCGCGCGCATGTTCTGCGACATCGCGACCCCCGACGGGCAGCCCGCCGCCGCCGACCCCCGGCACGTGCTCAAGCGCACGCTCGCGAAGGCGGCCGATCGCGGCTTCAGCTTCTACACGCACCCCGAGTGCGAGTTCTACCTGCTGAAGTCCGCGGATGTGCACAACCCCGAGCCCGTCGACCGCGCGGGCTACTTCGACAACGTGCCCGGCGGCACCGCGCACGACTTCCGACGCGCGAGCGTGCGCATGCTCGAGGACATCGGCATCTCGGTCGAGTTCAGCCACCACGAGGCCGGGCCCGGCCAGAACGAGATCGACCTGCGCTACGCCGACGCGCTCTCGACCGCCGACAACATCATGACCTTCCGCACCGTCGTGAAGGAGGTCGCGATCCAGGAGGGCGTCTACGCGACCTTCATGCCCAAGCCCTTCGAGGGGCAGCCGGGCAGCGGCATGCACACGCACATGTCGCTGTTCGAGGGGGAGCGGAACGCGTTCCACGACCCGGCTGGGCAGTACCGGCTCTCGAAGGTCGGCCGCCAGTTCATGGCGGGCCTCCTGCACCACGCGCCCGAGTTCACCGCCGTCACGAACCAGTTCGTCAACTCCTACAAGCGCATGTGGTCGGGCGACGAGGCTCCCAGCTACGTGAGCTGGGGCCACAACAACCGCTCGGCGCTCGTGCGCGTGCCGCTGTCGAAGCCGAACAAGGCGCAGTCCGCGCGCGTCGAGTACCGCGGCCTCGACTCGGCCGCGAACCCGTACCTCGCGTTTTCGGTCCTGCTCGCCGCGGGCCTCAAGGGCATCGAGGAGGGCTACGAGCTGCCCGAGGAGGCGACCGAGGACGTCTGGGCGCTCTCGAACAAGGAGCGCCGCGCGCTCGGCTTCACGCCCCTGCCCGCGAGCCTCGACCGCGCCCTGCAGAACATGGAGGAGTCGGAGCTCGTCGCCGAGACCCTCGGCGAGCAGGTGTTCGAGTACTTCCTGCGCAACAAGCGCGAGGACTGGCAGCGCTACCGCGCGCAGGTCACCCGCGTCGAGCTCGAGTCGAATCTCCTCTCGCTCTAGCGCCATGCGCATCCCGTCGCCGCGGGCGAGGCTGGCGCAGCTCGGGTTCCGCGAGCCGAGCCGGGCCGAGGCGAGCCTCGCCGAGCTGCCGGATGCGCTGGGCGGCGTCGCGCGGACCGCGCTCGTCGAGGCCGCGTCCCGGGCGGCCGACCCCAACACTGCGCTCGAGATGGTCGTGCGGCTCTCACGGGCGGGCGTCGACCTCGCGGATGCGCTCGCCGACGACGAGGGACGGGGCTCGCTCGTGCGCGTGCTCGGCGGCTCGCTCGGCATGGCCGAGCACCTCGAGCGGCACACCGAGGATCTCGACGTCGCCGCGCATCCGTCACCCCCCGCGTCGCCCGAGCGGTACGTCGAGAGCCTGCTCGAGGCGGTCGGGGCGGCAGGCGGTGTCGCGGCGCTGCCGCGCGAGCGGGCGATCGCGGCCATGCGGGGCCGGTACCGGCGGCACGTGACCGAGCTCGTCGCGTGGGACCTCGGGCTCGACGACCCCGAGGCGCACGTCGACGCGGTGTCGGCCGCGCTCGCCGACCTCGCGGCGGCCGCGCTCGAGGCCGGGCTCGCGATCGCCCGCGCCGTCGCGCGCGAGCGCTTCGGCGACGACGCCGACCGCGTGCGCCTCGCCGTCATCGCGATGGGCAAGACCGGCGCGCGCGAGCTCAACTACCTCAGCGACGTCGACGTCATCTGGGTGCACGAGGCCGACGGGGTCGACGAATCGCGCGCGACGACGATCGCGACGCTCCTCGCGCGCGAGACGACCGCCGCGTGCGCGCAGTTCCAGAAGGCGCCGCCGCTGTGGGAGGTCGACGCCAACCTGCGCCCCGAGGGCAAGGACGGCCCGCTCACCCGCACCCTCGCATCCCACGTCGCCTACTACGACCGGTGGGCGAAGTCGTGGGAGTTCCAGGCGCTGCTCAAGGCGCGCGCGGTCGCGGGGGATCGGGAGCTCGGCGAGGCGTACGAGCGCGAGGTGGGCGCGCGCGTGTGGGAGTCGTCGAGCCGCGAGGGCTTCGTCGAGTCGGTGCAGCGGATGCGCGAGCGGGTGAGCGAGCACATCCCGGCGGAGGAGGCGGCCCGGCAGCTGAAGCTCGGGCACGGGGGCCTCCGGGACATCGAGTTCACGGTGCAGCTGCTGCAGCTCGTGCACGGCGCCGACGACCCGTCGCTGCGCCGGCGCGGCACGCTCGACGCGCTCGACGCGCTCGCCGCGCGCGGCATCGTCGGCCGCGCGGACCGCGACGAGTTCAGCGCCCACTACCGGTTCCTGCGGGTGCTCGAGCACCGCATCCAGTTCTGGCGCATGCGCCGCACGCACCTCATGCCCGTCGAGGAGGACGAGCTGCGGCGCCTCGCGCGCTCCGCGGGCCTCGCCGACGCGGCCGCGCTCACCGAGCGCTGGCACGCGGTGCGGCGCGCCGTGCGGTCGCTGCACGAGCGGCTGTTCTACCGGCCGCTGCTCGGCGCGGTCGCCTCGCTCGGCCACGAGGACGTGCGGCTGAGCCCCGAGCACGCGGCGCGGCGGCTCGAGGCCTCGGGCTACGTCGACGCGCGCGGCGCGCTCGCGCACATCGCCGAGCTCACGGGCGGCGTCACCCGCCGCGCGCAGATCCAGCGGCTGCTGCTGCCGGTGCTGCTCGGCTGGTTCGCCGAGGGCGTCGATCCCGACATGGGGCTGCTCGCCTTCCGGCGACTGAGCGAGGCGCTCGGGGAGAGCCCGTGGTTCCTGCGCATGCTGCGCGACTCGCCGGTTGCCGCGCGGCGCCTCACGGCGCTGCTCTCGTCGTCGCGGCTCATCGGCGCGCTCATGGAGCGAATCCCCGAGTCGGCGTCGTGGCTCGACGACGACGAGCAGCTGCGGCCGCGCTCGGAGGAGGCCCTCCGCGACGAGGCGGCGGCGGTGCTCGGCCGGCACCGTGACGACCTCGACGCCGTGCGGCACGGGCTGCGGTCGCTGCGGCGCCGCGAGCACCTGCGGGTCGCGATCGCGAGCGCGCTGCAGCGCATCGACGAGTCGGCGGTCGGGGTCGCGCTCACCGCGATCGCCGCGGCGCTCGTGGACGCCGCGCTCGCCCTGCACACGCCCGCGGGGCTCGAGCTCGCGACGATCACGATGGGGCGCACGGGCGGCCGCGAGATCGGGTTCGGCAGCGACATCGACGTCATGCACGTCGTGCGCGGCGACGGCGACCCGGTCGCGGCGGCGACGAGCGCGATCCGCAAGGTGCAGGAGACGCTCGCCGATCCCGCGCTGCCGTTCGAGCTGGATGCGGGGCTCCGGCCCGAGGGGCGCCAGGGACCGCTCGTGCGGACGCTCGAGAGCTACCGCGCCTACTACGAGCGCTGGTCGGAGCCGTGGGAGGCCCAGGCGCTGCTGCGCGCGCGCCCCTTCGCGGGCGACGCCGCGCTCGCCGGGGAGCTCATGTCGATCATCGACGAGCGCCGCTACCCGGCGGAGCTGCCGCCCTCCGCGGCGCGCGAGGTGCGTCGCATCAAGGCGCGCGTCGAGTCCGAGCGGCTGCCGAAGAACGCCGATCGGCGGCGGCATCTCAAGCTCGGCGACGGGGCGCTGAGCGACGTCGAGTGGCTCGTGCAGCTGCTGCAGCTGCAGCACGCGGGGCACGAGCCGAGCCTGCGCACGACCTCGACGCTCGAGGGGCTCGCGGCCGCCGCGCGCGCCGACCTCATCGGCGACCGCGATGCCGAGACGCTGCGCGAGGCGTGGACGCTCGCGACCCGCATCCGCAACGGGCTCGCGCTCGCCCGCGCCCGCTCGATCGACGTGCTCCCCGACGACCGCGCCGAGCTCGAGGCGGTCGCGCGCCTCATCGGGATGCCGGCCCGCTCGGCGCTCGCGCTCGAGGAGCAGTACCTCGCCGTCACGCGCCGCGCCCGCCGCGTCTTCGACCGCCTGTTCTACGAGGCCTGAGCCGCGGGCCGACTCGCAGGAACCATCCCTACGCTGGCGCGATGCTCTTCATCTTCGGCTTCGGCCCCAAGCAGGAGGAGGTGGGGCCGGGCCTCACCCGCACCTGCGTCCGCTGCGGCAACACCGCGGTGTGGCAGCGCATCCGGGAGTCGAAGCGGTTCACGCTGTTCTTCATCCCCGTCGCCCGTTGGGGGAAGCGCGAGCTCGAGGCGTGCCCGATCTGCGGCTACTCGGTCACCGCCTGAGCGCATCCGCACCGCATCCGCAGACGCCGAGAGCCGGCCACCCGCGGGTGACCGGCTCTCGAGCTGCGTGCGTCAGACGCCGTAGTAGAGCTCGAACTCGTACGGGTGCGGGCGCAGCGCCATCGGCAGGATCTCGGTCTCGCGCTTGAGGGCGATCCAGGTGTCGATGAGGTCCTTCGTGAACACGTTGCCCTCGAGCAGGAACTCGTGGTCGTTCTCGAGCGCGACGAGCGCCTCCTCGAGCGTGCCGGGCACCTGGGGGATGTCCTTCGCCTCCTCGGGCGGCAGCTCGTAGAGGTCCTTGTCGACCGGCTCGTGCGGCTCGATGCGGTTCTTGATGCCGTCGAGGCCGGCCATCATCTGCGCCGCGAACGCGAGGTACGGGTTCGATGCCGCGTCGGGCGCGCGGAACTCGATGCGCTTCGCCTTCGGGTTCGAGCCCGTGATGGGGATGCGGATCGCCGCCGAGCGGTTGCCGGCCGAGTAGACGAGGTTGACGGGCGCCTCGAAGCCCTTCACGAGCCGGCGGTACGAGTTGATCGACGGGTTCGTGAACGCGAGCACCGCGGGGGCGTGCGCGAGGAGGCCGCCGATGTACCAGCGGGCGGTGTCGGAGAGGTTGCCGTAGCCCTGCTCGTCGAAGAAGAGCGGCTTGCCGTCGAGCCACAGCGACTGGTGGGTGTGCATGCCCGAGCCGTTGTCGCCGAAGAGTGGCTTCGGCATGAAGGTCGCCGTCTTGCCCCACTCCTGCGCCGTGTTCTTCACGATGTACTTGAAGGCGAGGATCTCGTCGGCCGCCTTGACCATCGTGTTGAAGCGGTAGTTGATCTCGGCCTGGCCGCCCGTGCCGACCTCGTGGTGGCTGCGCTCGACCTGGAGGCCGATGCCCTCGAGCTTCAGCACGATGTCGTCGCGCAGGTCGGCCTGCTTGTCGACGGGGGAGACGGGGAAGTAGCCGCCCTTGAACGGCGTCTTGTTCGCGAGGTTGCCGCCCTCCTCGACGCGGCCCGAGTTCCAGGCGCCCTCCTCGGAGTCGAGCGCGTAGAACGAGCCCTGCGGCTTCACGTCGTAGCGCACATCGTCGAAGATGTAGAACTCCGCCTCGGGCGCGAAGAACGCGGTGTCGGCGATGCCGGTCGAGGCGAGGTACTGCTCCGCCTTGTGCGCGACCTGCCGCGGATCGCGGTGGTAGATCTCGCCCGTGCGCGGGTTGTAGATGTCGAAGACCATCACGAGCGTCTTCTGCTCGCGGAACGGGTCGAGGTACGCGGTCGAGACGTCCGGGATGAGCTGCATGTCCGACTCGTGGATGCTCGCGAAGCCCCGGATCGACGAGCCGTCGAAGAGCTGCCCCACCGAGAAGAACTCCTCGTCGACCGTCGACGCGGGGATGTTGAAGTGCTGCTGCACCCCGGGCAGGTCGGTGAAGCGGATGTCGAGGAACCTCACCTCCTCGTCCTTGATGAAGGCGAGTGCCTCGGAGGGGTCCTTGAACATGGTGCTCCTGACTTGACGTTCTGGTTGAGCGGATGCCTCGCCTCGACGCTACGCGGGAGCGGTTGCCCGACCGTGACGCCGATGTTTCGGCGGTGTTACGTCAGCGGGGCCGGCCCGGCCGCACGCGGCGCGGGTCGATGCCCTTCGGGATGGGCAGGCTCGCCTGCCCGAGCGAGGTGAGCCGGTTGGCGACCGCCATGACCTCAGCGCGCGTGAGCGTCTTCTTCAGCCGGCGCATCGACTTCGTGAGCCTGCGCAGCTCGAGCGACGAGTCGGGGCCGATCTCGAGCACGTGCACGGGCACGTTGGGCACGATGCGCTTGACCTTCCGCTGCTCCTCGCCGACCAGGCGGGTGACGCGCTCGCGCGGGCCCTCGGCGATGAGCACGACGCCCGGCTTGCCGACCGCGCGGTAGACGGCGTCCTGCGTGCGCGGGTTGACGGCGACCGGCATCTCGCTCGTGGTCCAGTTGCCGCGGAGCCCGTTCTTGAGCACCGCCCCGACAGCGCCCGGGCGCCCTTCGATCTGGGCGAAGGCGATCTTCTCGGCCCGCCAGGTGAGCGTCATCATCATGAGCATCAGGCCGATGAGCACGCCCGAGACGACCCAGAGCACGAAGAAGAGCACGTCCTGCTGGAACACGATCGCGAGCACCGTGACGAGGACGATCGGGCCGAAGAACGCGAGCAGCATGAGCGGCAGGGCGAGCCGGTCGTTCTTGCGGGTCATCTGGAAGATGGACCACATCGTCTTGAGCCTGCCGGGCTCCTTCTCGGTGTCGCGTGCCATGCCGACCAGGATACCGGCGCGCGCACCCTCCGCTCTCCACAGCGCCCCGCCGATCCCGCGCGCCGGAGCGCCCGCCGGTGGCATCGTCGCGCAGGTGGAACACGACGGGGCTTCGATCGCGGGCTACCCGCTCGTGCGAGCGCTGCGGCGCACCGCCGAGCGCGAGGTGTGGGTGGCGGCGGATGCGTCGG
Organism: Agrococcus sp. HG114; assembly: GCF_024723325.1. GTDB lineage: Bacteria > Actinomycetota > Actinomycetes > Actinomycetales > Microbacteriaceae > Agrococcus. Next base: position 524 of record NZ_JANQCH010000069.1, on the reverse strand, counting down.
GGCAGGGCGTCGAGCTCCACCGGTCGTGCCCGGGGGAGGAGGGCGCCGTGGCGCGCGAGGTCGAGGCGCTGCTGGCCGCGGACCACCCGCACCTGCTGCCGATCCTCGACGTCGCGACCGACGACGGCGTCGTGCTCGTGCGGCCCCTCGTGCCGGAGGACCTCGCCGCCTGGCTCCTCGTGCGGGGCCGGCCGGAGCCCGGCGAGGCGGTCACGGCGCTCGCGCCGGTCGCCGACGCCATCGGCGCCCTGCACGCGATCGGCGCGACGGCAGGCGCCGTCACGGCGCAGTCGGTGCGGGTCGACCCCGATGGCGCCCCGCTGCTGACGGGTGAGGGCGCCCGCATCGAGACGGAGCGCGCCACGGCCGCGTGGCGCGAGTCGAGCGATGCGGTGGCCGCCGACGTCGCGGGCTGGCGCGCCCTCGCGCTGCTGCTCGCCGACGCGAGCGGCAGCGCCCTGCCCGACGCGGTCGAGGCGGCGCTCGATCGGCGCGACATCGGCGAGGCCGGCGCGGCGCTGCTC
>NZ_JANQCH010000068.1 GCF_024723325.1 Agrococcus sp. HG114 | reverse complement strand
GGGCAGGACGTCGCGGTGCTCGACGCGATGAAGATGGAGACGCGGGTCGCCGCGCACCGCTCCGGGACCCTGCGACGCGCTGTCGACGAGGGCGGGGCCGTCGCGGTCGACGACGCGATCGGCCGCGTCGAGCGGTGAGCCGAGCGCGAACGCACGGGCTGCGTGTGGGCGGCCGCTCGTAGACTCTTGGGGTGACGACCACCATCACCAGCACCTCCGAGCTGCACGTCCGCGGCGCCCGCGAGCACAACCTCAAGGACGTCGATCTGCGCATCCCGCGCGACGCGCTCGTGGTGTTCACCGGGCTCTCGGGCTCGGGCAAGTCGTCGCTCGCGTTCGACACGATCTTCGCCGAGGGGCAGCGCCGATACGTCGAGTCCCTCTCGGCGTACGCGCGCCAGTTCCTCGGGCAGGTCGACCGCCCCGACGTCGACTTCATCGAGGGCCTGAGCCCCGCCGTCTCGATCGACCAGAAGTCCACGAACCGCAATCCCCGTTCGACCGTCGGCACGATCACCGAGGTGCACGACTACATGCGGCTCCTCTGGGCGCGCATCGGCGTGCCGCACTGCCCCGTGTGCGGCGAGCGGATCCAGCGCCAGACGGTGCAGCAGATCGCCGACGAGCTCATGGAGCTGCCCGAGCGCACGCGGTTCCAGCTGCTCGCGCCCGTCGTCCAGCAGAAGAAGGGCGAGTTCGCCGACCTGCTGCGCAACCTGGTCGCGACCGGGTACTCGCGCGCCGTGATCGACGGCGAGCTCGTGCAGCTCGCCGACGCCCCGGCGCTCAAGAAGCAGAACAAGCACGACATCGCGGTGGTCGTCGACCGCATGGTCGCCGAGCCCGGGATGCTGTCCCGCCTCACCGACTCGCTCGAGACCGCCCTCCGGCTCGCCGACGGCCTCGTGACGGTCGACTACGTCGACCTCGACGCTGACGCCGACGAACGGAGGCGCACCTACAGCGAGCGGCTCTCGTGCCCGAACCGCCACCCCGTCTCGCTCACCGAGATCGAGCCGCGCACGTTCTCGTTCAACGCGCCGTTCGGCGCGTGCCCGGAGTGCACGGGCATCGGCACCAAGATGGCGGCCGACCCCGACCTCGTGATCGCCGACGACGCGCTCTCCATCCGCGAGGGGGCGATCCTGCCCTGGACGCAGTCGGGCAAGGGCCTCTACACCTACTTCGAGCGGCTCCTCACCGGGCTCGCGCGCGAGATGGGCTTCTCGCTCGACACCCCGTGGCGCGACCTCGACGCCGACGTGCGCCAGGTCGTGCTGCACGGCACCGAGGGCAACGTCATGGTGCAGTGGCGCAACCGCTACGGCCGACAGCTGAAGTACGCCTCCGGCTACGAGGGCGTCATGCCCTACATCCAGCGCAAGCACGAGGAGGCCGACAGCGACTGGGTCAGGGCGAAGCACGGCGAGTACCTGCGGGAGGTGCCGTGCCCCGAGTGCGGCGGCGCGCGCCTCAAGCCCGAGGTGCTGAGCGTGCTCGTGCACGGCAGCTCGATCGCTGCCGTCTCCGACATGAGCCTCGACGACGCGCACGCGTACATGGCCTCGCTCGAGCTCGACGAGCGGGAGGCGATGATCGCCGCGGCGGTGCTGCGCGAGATCCGCGCGCGGCTCGACTTCCTCATCCGGGTCGGGCTCGGCTACCTCTCCCTCTCGCGCGCGGCCGCGACCCTCTCGGGCGGCGAGGCCCAGCGCATCCGCCTCGCCACCCAGATCGGCGCGGGCCTCACGGGCGTGCTGTACGTGCTCGACGAGCCGTCGATCGGCCTCCACCAGCGCGACAACCGCAGGCTCATCGGCACGCTCGAGGCGCTCCGCGACCTCGGCAACACGCTCATCGTCGTCGAGCACGACGAGGACACCATCCGCACCGCCGACTGGGTCGTCGACATCGGCCCGGGCGCGGGCGAGCGCGGCGGCGAGGTCGTGCACTCGGGCACCTACGAGGAGCTGCTCGACCACCCGACCTCCCTCACCGGCAAGTACCTCTCGGGCCGCGAGCGCATCCCGACCCCGACGACGCGGCGACCGGTCGACCCCGAGCGGATGCTGCGGGTCGAGGGCGCGCGCGCCAACAACCTGCAGCACATCGACGTCGACATCCCGCTCGGCGTGTTCGTCGCCGTCACGGGCGTCTCGGGCTCCGGCAAGTCGACGCTCGTGAACGACATCCTGCACAAGGTGCTCGCGAACGCGCTCAACGGGGCCCGGCAGGTGCCCGCGAAGCACACGCGCGTCACCGGGCTCGGACACCTCGACAAGGTCATCCACGTCGATCAGGGGCCGATCGGCCGCACGCCGCGGTCGAACCCCGCGACCTACACCGGCGTGTTCGACAAGATCCGCAACCTGTTCGCCGAGACGGCCGAGGCGAAGGCGCGCGGCTACCTCGCCGGCCGCTTCTCGTTCAATGTGAAGGGCGGTCGCTGCGAGGCGTGCATGGGCGATGGCACGCTCAAGATCGAGATGAACTTCCTGCCCGACGTCTACGTCGAGTGCGAGGTGTGCCACGGCGCCCGGTACAACCGCGACACCCTCTCGGTGCACTACAAGGGCAAGTCGATCGCCGACGTGCTCGAGATGCCGATCGAGGAGGCCGCGGAGTTCTTCGCCCCGATCTCGTCGATCCACCGCTACCTCAAGACGCTCGTCGACGTCGGCCTCGGCTACGTGCGGCTCGGCCAGTCCGCCACGACGCTCTCGGGCGGCGAGGCGCAGCGCGTCAAGCTCGCGACCGAGCTCCAGCGCCGCACGTCCGGCCGGGCGATCTACGTGCTCGACGAGCCGACGACGGGCCTCCACTTCGACGACGTGCGCAAGCTCCTCGAGGTGCTCGACGGGCTCGTCGAGAAGGGCAACACCGTGCTCACGATCGAGCACTCGCTCGACGTCATCAAGTCGGCCGACTGGGTGATCGACCTCGGGCCCGAGGGCGGCTCGGGCGGCGGCACGGTCGTCGCGACCGGCACCCCCGAGGAGGTCGCCGAGGTGCCCGGCAGCCACACGGGATCGTTCCTCAAGGAGATCCTGGGCGCAGGCGTGCGATGACCGCGGGTCGCGCGCCGCGCACCGTGCCCTACAAGCCGGCGCCGGGCACGATCCCGACGGCGCCGGGCGTGTACCGGTTCCGCGACGAGCACGAGCGCGTGCTCTACGTGGGCAAGGCGAAGAACCTGCGCCAGCGGCTCTCGAACTACTTCCAGCCGCTCGAGGCGCTCCACGAGCGCACCCGCCGCATGGTGCTCACCGCGGTGCGCGTCGAGTGGACGATCGTCGCGAGCGAGTTCGAGGCGCTGCAGCTCGAGTTCACGTGGATCAAGGAGTTCGAGCCGCCGTTCAACGTGCAGTTCCGCGACGACAAGTCGTACCCCTACCTCGCCGTGACGATGGCCGACGACGTGCCGCGCGCGCTCATCACGCGCAACCGCGGCATCCGCGGCGCGCGCTACTTCGGCCCCTACACGAAGGTGTGGGCGATCCGCGAGACGCTCGACCTGCTGCTGAAGGCGTTCCCCATGCGCTCGTGCAGCCAATCCGTGTACGACCGGGCGGAGCGCTCGGGACGCCCGTGCCTGCTCGGCGACATCGGCAAGTGCTCCGCGCCGTGCGTCGGGCGCGTCACGCACGAGGAGCACCGCGCGATCGCCCGCGACCTCGTCGCGTTCATGAACGGCGGCGACCAGGAGTTCGTGGACCGGGTGCGCGAGGAGATGCAGCGCGCGAGCGCGCGGCTCGAGTTCGAGCGCGCCGCCCGGCTGCGCGACCAGCTCGCGGCGCTCGAGTCGGTGCTCGAGCGCACGAGCGTCGTCCTCTCCGACCGCGTCGACGCCGACGTGTTCGGCCTCGTCCACGACGAGCTGAGCGCCGCCGTGCACCTGTTCGCCGTGCGCGGCGGCCGCATCCGCGGCACGAAGTCGTGGGTCGTCGACACCGAGATCGACCTCGACGACAGCGAGCTCGCGACGCAGATCCTGCGCATCGCCTACGACGGTGGAGACCCGCCCGCCCGCGAGGTGCTGCTGCCGAAGCAGCCCGAGAGCGTGCACGAGGTCAAGGCGTGGCTCACCGACCGCCGCGCCGACCACGGGCTCACCGGGCGGGTCGAGGTGCGCGTGCCCCAGCGCGGCGAGAAGCGCAAGCTCGCCGACTCCGCGACCGTGAACGCCGCCCACGCGCTGCAGGTCGCGCGCACGAAGCGCACGAGCGACTACGTCACCCGGTCGCAGGCGCTCAGCGACCTGCAGGAGGCGCTCGGCATGCCCGAGGCGCCGCTGCGCATCGAGTGCTTCGACGTCTCGCACCTCGGCGGCCAGGGCGTCGTCGCCTCGATGGTCGTGTTCGAGGACGGCCTGCCCCGCAAGGACCAGTACCGGCGGTTCGCGATCGCGCAGACCACCGACGACACCGACTCGATCCACCAGGTCATCACGCGACGCGCGAAGTACCTCGTCGACGGCGACCCGGACGAGACGAGCACGCGCTTCGCGTACGCGCCGCAGCTGCTGCTCGTCGACGGCGGCCGGCCCCAGGTGCAGGCGGCCCGGCGCGCGCTCGACGAGCAGGGCGTGCGCGGCGTGGCCCTCGCCGGCATCGCGAAGCGGCTCGAGGAGCTCTGGCTGCCGGACGACGAGTTCCCGGTCATCCTGCCTCGCACGAGCGAGGCCCTCTACCTCGTGCAGCGCCTGCGCGACGAGGCCCACCGGGTCGCGATCAGCTATCAGCGGCAGAAGCGCTCGAGCGCGATCCAGTCGCAGCTGAGCGGCATCCCGGGGCTCGGGCCGTCGCGCGTGCGCGCGCTGCTCAAGCACTTCGGCTCCGCGAAGCGCGTGCGCGCGGCCTCGCCCGAGCAGCTGCGCGAGGTGCCGGGGGTCGGCCCCGCGCTCGCCGAGGCCATCGCACGGGCTCTCCGCGCCGATACGATGGACGAGGAGTCGCGAGGGCAAGGGAACAGCACGCTGTGAACGCACGAGAGATCGTCATCATCACCGGGATGTCCGGTGCGGGACGCACGACGGTCGCCAACGCGCTCGAGGATCTCGGCTGGTTCGTCGTCGACAACCTGCCGCCCAGCATGCTGCGCACGCTCGTGCGCACCGCCGCCGCCGAGGACTCCACCGAGGCGAAGCTCGCGATCGTCGTCGACGTGCGCGGCGGCGTCCTCTTCGACGACGCGAAGCGGTTCGTCGAGATGCTCCGCACCGAGCACAGCGTGCGCGTGCTGTTCCTCGAGGCGAGCGATGCCGAGCTCGTGCGCCGCTACGAGCAGGTGCGACGGCCGCACCCGCTGCAGGGGGACGGCACGATCCTCGACGGCATCCGCATGGAGCGGACGCGCCTCGAGCCCCTGCGCGGCATGGCCGACGACCTGCTCGACACCACGGGCCTCAACCCGCACCAGCTCACCACGCGCGTGGGGGAGCGGTTCGCGCCCGGCGGCGAGCTCGAGGTCGTGCTCACCGTCATGAGCTTCGGGTTCAAGTACGGGCTCCCGGTCGACGCCGACCTCATCGCCGACATGCGCTTCCTGCCCAACCCCTTCTGGAACCCCGAGATGCGCGGGCACAACGGCACGGAGCCGCTCGTGGCCGACTTCGTGCTCGAGCAGGAGGGCGCGCGCGAGTTCGCGGACCGCTACCTGGAGGCGCTCGAGCCGGTGCTCGCCGGGTTCGCGCGCGAGAACAAGCTGCACGTCGTGCTCGGCGTCGGGTGCACGGGCGGCAAGCACCGCTCGGTCGCGATGGCCGAGCACCTCGCCTCGCGGCTGTCGGGGCGACCGCGCCTGCGGGTCGCGGTGAAGCACAGGGATCTGGGACGCGAATGACGAGAGGAGCCGGCGTGACACTGACCGACGACGTCAAGGAGGAGCTCGCGCGGGTTCGCGTGACGCGACCCCAGACGAAGGCGGCTGAGGTCGCGACGCTGCTGCGCTTCGCGGGCGGGCTCCACGTCATCTCGAACCGCGTCGCGGTCGAGAGCGAGCTCGACTCCGCGGCGGCCGCCCGACGGCTCGCCCGCAGCATCCTCGAGCTCTACGGCGTCAAGGCCGAGATCGCGCGCATCTCGTCGTCGTCGTCCAACCGCTCGAGCGGCGCGTACCTCGTGCGCGTCATCGCCGAGGGCGAGACGCTCGCCCGGCAGACGGGGCTGATGGATGCGCGGCGGAAGCCGGTGCGCGGGCTCCCGAACAAGGTCACGACGGGCTCGCTCGAGGACCTCGCGGGCGTGTGGCGCGGCGCGTTCCTCGCGCAGGGCGCGCTCTCCGACCCCGGCCGCTCCGCGGCGCTCGAGGTCACGTGCCCGGGCAACGAGGCGGCGATGGCGCTCGTGGGCGCCGCCGGCCGGCTCGGGGTGCCCGCGAAGTCCCGCGAGGTGCGCGGCGCCCACCGCGTCGTCATCCGCGAGGGCGAGCCCATCTCGCGCATGCTCACCACGATGGGGGCGCTCGAGACGGTGCAGGCGTGGGCAGAGCTCCGGCAGCGCCGCGAGGTGCGCGCGACCGCGAACCGGCTCGTGAACTTCGACGACGCGAACCTGCGGCGCAGCGCGCAGGCGGCGGTCGCGGCGTGCGCGCGCATCGAGCGCGCGCTCGAGATCCTCGGTCCCGAGGTGCCCGAGCACCTCGCGTACGCCGGTCGGCTCCGCCTCGAGCACCGCGACGCGAGCCTCGACGAGCTCGGCCACCTCGCCCAGCCGACCATGACCAAGGACGCCGTCGCCGGGCGCATCCGCCGCCTGCTCGCGATGGCCGATCGCGCCGCGCAGGAGCGGGGCATCCCGAGCACGGAAGCGGCCGTGCCGGAGGACATCGACGACGTCTGAGGTGGCCGCCCGCCCTGCCTCCGGCCAGGTCGCGGCGGTTAGGATCGAGCACGACCAATCGGCGCGCGCGGCGCGCAAGAGAGGAGAGCCAGCCATGGCCGTCTACACCCTTCCCGAGCTGCCCTACGACTACGCAGCGCTCGAGCCCCACATCTCGGCGAAGATCATGGAGCTGCACCACGACAAGCACCACAAGACCTACGTCGACGGTGCCAACACGGCACTCGAGAAGCTGCAGGCGGCGCGCGACGCCGACGACCTCGCGAACGTCAACAAGCTCGAGAAGGACCTCGCGTTCAACCTCGGCGGCCACACCAACCACACCGTGTTCTGGAACAACCTCTCGGGTGACGGCGGCGGCGAGCCGGAGGGCGAGCTGCAGGCGGCGATCGCGGAGTTCTTCGGCGACTTCGCGAAGTTCCAGGCGCACTTCAGCGCGAACGCCACGGGCATCCAGGGCTCCGGCTGGTCGGTGCTCGCGTGGGACTCGATCGGCGAGCGCCTCAACGTGCTCCAGCTCTTCGACCAGCAGGGCAACGTCCCGGTCGGCACGCACCCCGTGCTCATGCTCGACATGTGGGAGCACGCCTTCTACCTCGACTACCTCAACGTCAAGGCGGACTACGTCAAGGCGTTCTGGAACATCGTCAACTGGCAGGACGCGCAGGCGCGCTTCGACGCCGCCCGCTCGCAGACGTCCGGCCTCATCCTCCGCTGACCACCATCGTCACCGAGCGACCGGGGACCGGGGCACCTGCCTCGGTCCCCGGTCCTCCCGACAGGCAGGAACCCATCCCATGACACTGAAGGTCGCCATCAACGGCTTCGGCCGGATCGGCCGCAACTTCGTCCGAGCAGCGCGCACCCAGGGCGCTGACATCGACATCGTCGCGGTCAACGATCTCACCGACAACCAGACCCTCGCCCACCTCCTGAAGTACGACTCCGTCGCCGGCCCGATCGAGCAGCCGGTCGGCTGGGACGAGGGCACCATCAGCGTCGGCGACGACGCGTTCCGCTCGCTCTCCGAGAAGGACCCGTCGAAGCTCCCGTGGGGCGAGCTCGACGTCGACGTCGTCATCGAGTCGACCGGCCGCTTCACCAAGGTCGAGGACGCATCCGCCCACATCGCCGCAGGAGCGAAGAAGGTCATCCTCTCGGCACCTGCCAAGGGGCCCGCCCCCACGTTCGTGATGGGCATCAACCACGAGGACTACAACCCCGCGACGGACCACGTCATCTCGAACGCCTCGTGCACGACGAACTGCCTCGCGCCGCTCGCCAAGGTCTTCCACGAGAGCTTCGGCATCGAGCGCGGCCTCATGACGACCGTGCACGCCTACACGGCCGACCAGAACCTCCAGGATGCGCCGCACAAGGACCTCCGCCGGGCTCGCGCGGCCGCGCTGTCGATCATCCCGACGAGCACGGGCGCAGCGAAGGCCATCGGCCTCGTGATCCCCGAGCTCAAGGGCATCCTCGACGGCTACGCGCTGCGCGTGCCGACGCCGACGGGCTCGATCACCGACCTGACGGTCACGACGCGCGACGGCCTCACCGTCGACGAGATCAACGCGGCCTACCGCGCGGCCGCCGAGTCGGGCCCGCTGGAGGGCTACCTGCAGTACACCGAGGACCCGATCGTGTCGGCCGACATCATCGGCAACTCGTACTCGTCGATCTTCGACTCGGGCCTCACCCGCGTGATGGGGGACCAGGTGAAGATCTCCGCGTGGTACGACAACGAGTGGGGCTACTCCTGCCGGCTCGTCGACCTCGCCGAGCACGTGGGCTCGCAGCTCTGATGGCGCTGCGCACGCTCGACTCGCTCGGGGACCTCTCGGGCCGGACCGTCCTCATCCGCTGCGACTTCAACGTGCCGGTGCAGGACGGGCGGATCACCGACGAGGGCCGCATCGTCGCGTCGCTGCCCACCCTTCGCGCCCTGCTCGAGCAGGGCGCGAAGGTCGTGACGATGTCGCACCTCGGCCGCCCGAAGGGCGCGCCGGACCCGCAGTACTCGCTCGCGCCGGTCGCGGAGCGGCTCGGCGAGCTGCTCGGCGCCGAGGTCGCCTTCGCCGCCGACACCGTGGGGGAGGACGCCCAGCGCGTCCGGATCGGGCTCGGCGAGGGGCAGCTCGCGCTGCTCGAGAACCTGCGGTTCGACCCGCGCGAGACGAGCAAGGACGCCGCGGAGCGCGCGTCCTTCGCGGCGGAGCTCGCCGCGGGCGCCGACGCGTTCGTCTCCGACGGCTTCGGGGTCGTGCACCGCGAGCAGGCGAGCGTGTTCGAGATCGCGCAGGCGCTCCCGAGCGCGGCGGGCCTGCTCGTGGAGCGCGAGCTCGGCGTGCTCGCGCGGCTGACGGAATCGCCCGAGCGGCCCTATGCGGTCGTGCTCGGCGGGTCGAAGGTGAGCGACAAGCTCGGCGTGATCGAGCACCTGCTGCCGCGCGTGGACCGGCTCCTCATCGGCGGCGGCATGCTCTTCACGTTCCTCGACGCGCAGGGCTACGGCGTCGCGTCGAGCCTCCTCGAGGAGGACCAGCTCGAGCGCGTGCGCGGCTACATCGCGGACGCCGAGCAGCGCGGCATCGAGCTGCTGCTGCCGACGGATGTGGTGGTCGCCGCCGCCTTCGCGGCCGACGCCGAGCACGAGACGGTGGCCGCCGACAGCATCGAGTCGTCGCGCTTCGGCGCGGATGGCATCGGGCTCGACATCGGGCCCGAGACGGCCTCGGCGTTCGCCGAGGCGATCCGCGGCTCGCGCACCGTCTTCTGGAACGGCCCGATGGGCGTGTTCGAGATGGAGGCGTTCGCGGCCGGCACGAGGGCGGTCGCGCAAGCGCTCACCGAGGCCGAGGGCCTCACGGTGGTCGGCGGTGGCGACTCGGCCGCTGCCGTGCGCCAGCTCGGCTTCGACGACGCGGCGTTCGGCCACATCTCGACGGGCGGCGGGGCGAGCCTCGAGTTCCTCGAGGGTGCGCGCCTGCCCGGGCTCGAGGTGCTCGGATGGTGAGCCGCACGCCGCTCATCGCGGGCAACTGGAAGCTTCAGAACGACCACCTGCAGGCGATCGCGCTCGTGCAGAAGCTCGCGTGGACCCTGCAGGACGCTCGGCACGACCACGCTGCGGTCGAGGTCGCGGTGTTCCCGCCGTTCACCGACCTGCGCAGCGTGCAGACGCTCATCTCCGCCGAGAAGTTCGCGCTGCGCTTCGGCGCGCAGGATGTCTCGGAGCACGACTCGGGGGCGCACACCGGCGAGGTGGCCGCCTCGATGCTCGCGAAGCTCGAGTGCTCCTACGTGATCGTCGGGCACTCCGAGCGGCGGCAGGACCACGGCGAGACCTCCGCGCTCGTGGGCCGGAAGGCCGCCGCGGCGCTCCGCCACGGGGTGACGCCGATCATCTGCGTGGGCGAGACGGCGGAGGACCTCGAGCAGCGCGGCGCGTCGGCAGTGCCGGTCGAGCAGCTGCGCGAGGCGCTCGCCGAGCTGCCCGCGGCCGGCGAGATCGTCGTGGCGTACGAGCCAGTGTGGGCCATCGGCTCCGGCACGCCGGCCACGCCCGAGCAGGCGCAGCAGGTCGCGCAGGCGCTGCGCCAGACGATCCGCGAGCTGCGGGGCGACGAGGCGGCTGCCGCCACGCGCATCCTCTACGGCGGAAGCGTGAAGTCGGGGAACATCGCCGGCTTCATGCGCGAGCCCGACGTCGACGGCGCGCTCGTCGGCGGCGCGAGCCTCGACGCGGCCGAGTTCGCGGCGATCGCCCGCTTCCAGCACCACGTCGGCACGTGACGCGCCCCTGCCGCCGGGAATCCCTGCGGTAGGATGCTCGTTGGACTTCTCGCGGCCCCGGCCGCGAAACCGGAAAGAGGGCTAGTGGAGATTCTCCAGATCATCATGCAGGTGATCCTCGGCGTCACCTCGGTGCTGCTGACGCTGTTCATCCTGCTGCACAAGGGCCGTGGAGGCGGCCTGTCCGACATGTTCGGCGGCGGCGTCGGCTCGTCGCTCGGCTCGTCGGGCGTCGCGGAGCGGAACCTCAACACGATCACCGTCGTCGTGAGCCTCGCGTGGCTCGCCTCGATCGTCGTGCTCGGCCTCATCACGAAGTTCGCGGGCATCTGATGGCGTCCGGAGGCAGTGCGATCCGCGGCTCGCGCGTCGGCGCGGGCCCCATGGGGGAGCAGGACCGGGGCTTCCACGCCGACCGCGTGGCCGTGTCCTACTGGGACGCCATGGGCAACGAGACGGTCCGCTACTTCGCGGCCGACCTCCCCGAGGACGAGATCCCCGAGGTCATCGACTCGCCGTCGACGGGCCTGCCCGCGGGTCGCGACAAGGACAACCCGCCGCAGGTCGCGAAGAACGAGCCGTACAAGACGCACCTCGCGTACGTGAAGGAGCGCCGCACCCCTGAGGAGGCGGCGCAGCTGCTCGAGGAGGCCCTGCAGAAGCTGCGGGCCGCCGAGGGCCGCGCCTAGCGCATCCCCGAGCCCCAGCGGCCGTCCTGCTCCCGAGCGGGACGGCCGCTGTCGTGTCTGCACCTGCCGCGCGTGAGCGGCGCCTCCTGCGCTCGAGTGGCGCCTCCCGCGCCTGAGTGGCGCCTCCCGGACCTGAGCGGCGCCTCCCGCGCCTGAGCGGCGCCTCCCGCGCCTGAGCGGCGCCTCCCGCGCCTGAGCGGCGCCTCCCGCGCCTGAGCGGCGCCTCCCGCGCCTGAGCGGCGCCTCCCGCGCCTGAGCGGCGCCTCCCGCGCCTGAGCGGCGCCTCCCGCGCCTGAGCGGCGCCTCCCGCGCCTGAGCGGCGCCTCCCGCGCCTGAGCGGCGCCTCCCGCGCCTGAGCGGCGCCTCCCGCGCCTGAGCGGCGCCTCCCGCGCCTGAGCGGCGCCTCCCGCGCCTGAGCGGCGCCTCCCGCGCCTGAGCGGCGCCTCCCGCGCCTGAGCGGCGCCTCCC
>NZ_JANQCH010000067.1 GCF_024723325.1 Agrococcus sp. HG114 | reverse complement strand
GGCGATGCGCACCTCGGCGGCGCCGTCGGCCGCCCCCGCGAGGGCGCGCGGCGCATCCGCCCCCGTGGCCTCGAACACGAGCCGCGCGGCGGGCGGCGCGACCCGCTCGAGCCGCAGCTGCCGGGGGTGCATGACGTCGATCACCTCGTCGAGGCAGTCGAGCCACACCGCCTCGTCGATCGCCGGCCCGCCCGCGTCGAGCGGCTCGCCGACGGCGGTGCGGAGGTCCCACAGGTGCACGAGCGTCTCGTGCAGCTGCCGGCGGTGCCAGAAGCGCACGGTGCCGGTGCGCTCCGCCCGCGGGACGCCGTCGTCGACGAGCGCCCACGCGCGCGCGTCGGGGTCGAGCTCGGCGAGCGTCTCGCGCAGCTCTGCCGCGCACGCGGCGTAGAGCGCAGGCAGGTCGTCGAACGGGCCGCGCCCGAGCGGCTCCTCCTGCTGCCGGCGCGCCTGGCCCGCCGCCCAGTGGTGCACGCGCGCGAGGTGCACGACGAGCTGCTCGACCCGCCAGCGGCCGAGCCACGGGATGGGCGTCGTGCGGTCGGCCCGGCTGGTCGTGTCGAGGAAGCGCGCCTGCAGGTCGGCGAGCAGGGAGAGCCGGTCGATGGCGGTCATGGGGCGGATGCGTCGTCTCGGCTCGCGCGGCTCAGTCGCGGCCGGTGAACGTCGGCGTGCGCTTCTGCTGGAACGCGGCGAAGCCCTCGCGGTAGTCGGCCGTCTGCGCGAGCGCGGCCTGCGCGGCGCTCTCACCGCCCATCGACTGCCACAGGCCGAGCCGCTCGTCGCGGAGGCCCCGGATGAGCTCCTTCGACGCGATGAACGCGAGCGTCGGGCCCTGCGCGGCGTGCGCGGCCGCGGCGCGCGTCGCCCCGAGCACCTCGTCGTCGGGGAAGGACTGCGAGAAGAGCCCCCCGGCGACCGCCTCGGCGCCCGTCATGAGGCGGCCGGAGTAGATGAGGTCGAGCGTGCGGTGCGCGCCGAGCCGCTCGAAGAAGAGCGCGTGGCCGCCCGAGTCGAGGGTCGCGCCGAGCGCCGCGAAGGGGCTGCCGACCTTGGTCGACTCGGCGACGTAGACGACGTCGGTCGCGATGAGCAGGCCGAGGCCGACGCCGAGCGCCGCGCCGTGCGCGGCCGCGAACGTCGGAGCGGGGAACGCCGACATCTGCCGCAGCACGGGCTGCACGCGCTCGTGCAGGAAGCCGGTCACGTCGTCCGTGCGCGGGTCGACGCCCGAGATGTCGCGGCCCGCGCAGAACACCGTGCCCTCGCCGCGCAGCACGAGCGCGCGCACGCCGGCGCGCTCGGCCTCGGTGTACGCATCCGACAGCTCGGTGAGGGCGGATGCGTCGAGCGCGTTGCGCTTCTCTGGCGCGTTCAGCACGACGTCGGCGATGCCGTCGGCGATGGTGAGCTCGATCATGGGACTCCTTCGTGTGCCGTTCGTCGAGTGGGACCGGGGCCCGTCGAGACGTTCCGGATCGGTCTCGATGCGCGTCCTCCGGACGCTACTCGACCCCGAATCCTCGGGGTCACCGCGAGGGCGAGCCCTCCGGACTCAGACGTCGTAGTCGACGACGACCCGCTCGGTGCCGGGCTGCGGATGCGACTGGCACGTCAGCACGTAGCCCCGGTCGAGCTCGTCGGGTTCGAGCGCGTAGTTCTCGGTCATGTGGACGCTGCCCGAGACGACCTTCGCGCGGCACGTGCCGCACACGCCGCCCGCGCACGCGAACGGCACGTCGGGCCGCACCCGCAGCGCCGCGTTGAGGATCGACTCGCGCGCCGCGATGGGGCTCTCGACCTGCGACGACTGGCCGTCGAGCGTGAAGTCGAGCGTCCACGTGTCCTCCCCGGCCGCGACCTGCACCGGCCGCCCGCGGTCGCCGCCTGCGTCGTCGGGCCGGCCGGTCGTGAACAGCTCGAAGCGCACGTGCGCGGGGTCGACGCCCTTCGCCTCGAGCGTGTCGCGGCACAGCTGCACGAGCTCGAACGGCCCGCACAGGAACCACTCGTCGACGCTCTCGGGGCGGATGAGATCGGTCAGGATCCGCTCGAGCCGCTCCTGGTCGATGCGCCCCGACATGAGCGGCGCCGCGCGCTGCTCGCGCGAGAGCACGTGGTGCAGCGCGAGCCGTGCGGGGTAGCGGTCCTTGAGGTCGGCGAGCTCCTCGATGAACATGACGTCGAGGGTCGAGCGGTTCGAGAAGACGAGCGAGAACGTCGACGTGTCCGAGCGCGAGAGCACCTCGTGGGCGAGCGCCATCATCGGCGTGATGCCGCTGCCCGCGGCGATGCCGACGACGTGCGCGTCGTCGAGCCGCTCGAGCGCCGAGGTGAACGTGCCCTGCGGCACCATGACGTCGATGCGGTCGCCGGGTCGCAGCTCCTCGTTCGCCCACGTCGAGAACCGGCCGCCGAGGTCGCGCTTGATCGCGACCGAGATGCCGCCCGGGGTCGGCGGGCGGCAGATCGAGTACGAGCGGCGCAGCTCCTGGCCGTCGATCGTCTTGCGCAGCGCGAGGTGCTGGCCGGCGACGTAGCCGAACTCGTCCCGCAACCCGTCCGGCACCGCGAACGTCACCTCGACCGCGTTCTCGGTGAGCGGTCGCACCTCCGCGACCTCGAGCTCGTGGAAGCGGGCGCGCTTGCGGGACGTGCTCGAGCCGAGGCCGAGCCCGGTCGAGCCGAGGTTGATCGCCGCCATGTCAGTGCACCTTGAAGTGGTCGAAGGGCTCGAGGCACGCGAGGCACTCGAAGTGGCTCTTGCACGCGGTCGAGCCGAAGCGCGAGACCTCGCGGGTGCGGAGCGAACCGCAGCGCGGGCACTTCACGCCGAGCGAGAGCGGGATGGGGCCCGAGCGCGCACCCGCGCGGTGCGTCGGCGGCGCGATGCCGTACTGCTCGAGCTTCGCCTTGCCGGCCTCGCTCATCCAGTCCGTCGTCCACGCGGGGGAGAGCGTGAAGTCGACGCGCACGTCGGCGAAGCCCTCGGCGGTGAGCGCGAGCAGCACGTCGTCGCGCATCTGGTCGATCGCGGGGCAGCCGGAGTAGGTGGGCGTGAGCGTCACGACGACCGTCCCGCCCTCGAGCCGGACGTCCCGCAGCACGCCGAGGTCGTCGATCGTGAGCACGGGCACCTCGGGGTCGACGACGGCCGCGGCGACCTCGCGGGCTCGCTCGAGGGTGGCGGATGCGGTGGTCATGATCACCACGTCGCCCCCGGGTGCCGGCGGGCCAGCACCTGCATCTCGGCGAGCAGCGGGCCGAGGTGCGTCGAGTGGTTCCCGAACCGGCCCCCGCCGGACGACTGCCCGATCTTCGGGTTGACGAAGTCGGCCTCGGCGATCTCGGCCTCCGCGAGCACCGCGCTCCACACCTCGTCGAAGCCGGCCCGCAGGCTCGACGGCCGCGGCGCGATGTCGCCGAGCCGGTCGTGCAGCTCGTCGTCGCGGAACAGCTCGTCGATGTACGGCCACAGGTCGGTGAGCCCGACGAGCATCCGCGCGCGCGACTCCTCCGTGCCGCCCGCGAGCCGCAGCGTCCACTGCACGGCGTGGTCGCGGTGGTAGGCGACCTCCTTGACGGCCTTCGCCGCGATCGCCGCGAGCGACGCATCCGTCGACCGCGACAGCGCCGTGTACAGCTCCTGCATCCAGATCGCGGCGATGAGGCCGCGCGCGATCGTGTGCGCGAAGTCGCCGTTCGGCTGCTCGAAGAGCCATGCGCAGCGGAACTCGTGCTCGTCGCGCCAGTACGCGAGGTCGTCCTCGGTGCGGGCGGATGCGGTGCCCGCGTAGTGCAGGAGGCTCCGGGCGTGCCCGAGCAGGTCGAGCGCGATGTTCGCGAGCGCCATGTCCTCTTCGAGCTCGGGGGCGCGCGAGATCCACCAGCCGAGGCGCTGCGAGAGGATGAGGGCGTCGTCGCCGAGCCGCATCGCGTACTCCGCGACGTCGGCGCTCGCCGTCGCCGACGCATCCGCCCCCGCGAGCTCGGCCGCGAGGTGCACGTCGTCGACCGACACGTCGCCGTGGACGTCGGCGGCCTCCGCGTCGTGCAGGGCGGCGATCGACGCGGCGTCTCGCCGCGCGCTCGTCGGCGCGGCAGGGGCCGCCTTCGCGGACTCGGCGAGCTCCGCGTCGTTCAGCTGCGCGTTCACAGGTGCGGCACCTCCGCGCTCTTCTCGTAGTACTTCGCGTGCCGGTAGTTCTTGCCCGCCGGGCTCTCGAAGAACGCGCCCTTGAGGTCGGGGTCGCTCGTGGTGATCGCGCTCGAGCGCACGACCCACACCGAGACGCCCTCGTTGCGGCGCGTGTAGAGGTCGCGCGCGTTGCGCAGCGCCATGTCGTCGTCGGGCGCGTGCAGCGAGCCGACGTGCACGTGGCTCAGGCCGCGGTTGGCGCGCACGAACACCTCGTACAGCGGCCAGCCCTCGCCGGCAACGTCTCCGGGGGTGGACATCAGGCGGCCTGCCGATCCCGCTGCGCCTGCTTCTCCGCATACGCGGCGGCGGCCTCGCGCACCCACGCGCCCTCCTCGTGGGCGTCGCGGCGGTGCTGGATGCGCTGCGCGTTCGCGGGGCCGCGCCCGGCGAGCACCTCGTGGAACTCGGTCCAGTCGATCTCGGACATGTCCCACTGGCCGGTCTCCTCGTTCCAGCGCAGGTTCGGGTCGGGCAGCGTGAGCCCGAGCACCTCCGCCTGCGGCACGAGCATGCCGACGAAGCGCTGGCGCAGCTCGTCGTTCGAGAAGCGCTTGATCTTCCACGCCATCGACTGCGCCGAGTTGGGCGACTCGTCGTCGGGCGGGCCGAACATCATGAGCGCGGGCCAGTACCAGCGGTCGACCGCGTCCTGGGCCATCGCGTGCTGCTCGGGCGTGCCCTGGCTCAGCTCGAGCAGGATCTCGAAGCCCTGCCGCTGGTGGAACGACTCCTCCTTGCAGATGCGCACCATCGCGCGGCCGTACGGCCCGTAGGAGGCGCGGCACAGCGGCACCTGGTTGCAGATCGCGGCGCCGTCGACGAGCCAGCCGATCGCGCCCATGTCGGCCCACGTCGGCGTCGGGTAGTTGAAGATCGACGAGTAGCGGGCGCGCGAGGTGATGAGCTGCTCGGTCATCTCATCGCGGCTGATGCCGAGCGTCTGGGCGGCCGAGTAGAGGTAGAGGCCGTGGCCCGCCTCGTCCTGCACCTTCGCCATGAGGATGGCCTTGCGCTTGAGGCTCGGCGCGCGGGAGATCCAGTTGCCCTCGGGCTGCATGCCGATGATCTCGGAGTGCGCGTGCTGCGAGATCTGGCGGATGAGCGTCTTGCGGTACGCGTCGGGCATCCAGTCGCGCGGCTCGATGCGCTGGTCGGCCTCGATGATCGCGTCGAAGCGCGCCTGCAGGTCGGCGAGCTCCTCGCCGCTGGGCTGCAGGGCGGATGCGTCGGGTGCGGTCAGCGTCATCGTCGACTCCGTCTCGTTCCGGCTCGGAATTAGTTACCGAACGTTCAGTAAGTATAGACTGGCGCACGGCGGGCCTGCAACGGCCCCGCCGGACGAGCCGGACGACGCAATGGAGCGCGCATGCTGGAGACGCGGAACCCCGAGATCACGCGGGACGAGAGCTGGTTGGCCACGATCATGGCCGAGACCGATCGCGCGAAGGAGGCGTTCGGCATCGAGATCGCCGAGCTCGAGCGGGGCCGCGCGGTGCTCACGATGGAGATCACCGAGGCGATGGTGAACGGCTTCGGCATCACCCACGGCGGGCTCGTCTTCACGCTCGCCGACACCGCCTTCGCGTACGCGTGCAACGAGGATGCGACGGTGACCGTCGCCTCGGGCGCCGACATCACGTTCGCGAAGGCGACGCACGCGGGCCAGACGCTCACCGCGACCGCGGAGCGCCGCTGGCGCTCGGGCCGCAACGGCCTCTACGACGTGTCGATCGTCGACGAGACGGGCGAGACGGTCGCCGAGTTCCGCGGCCGCTCGTTCTCGACCTCCCGCCCCGCCCCGACGACGCCCGCGGGCGCCGGCGGCCCCGCCTGACCGCACTCGAAGAGGAACAGGAGCAACGATGCTCGACCAGACCACCGCATCCGCCGACCTCCGCGACGCCGGCGAGCGGCTCTCGCTCGACGAGCTGCGCGCGCTGCAGCTCGAGCGCCTGCAGCGCACCGTGCGCCATGCGTACGACAGCGTGCCGACCTATCGCGCGAAGCTCGACGCGGCGGGCGTCGGCCCGGACGACATCCGCTCGCTCGACGACCTGCGCCGCCTCCCCTTCACGACGAAGGAGGACCTGCGCCAGGCCTACCCCTTCGGCATGTTCGCGGTGCCGATGGAGCAGGTCGTGCGCATCCACGCCTCGTCCGGCACGACCGGTCGGCCGACGGTCGTCGGCTACACGCAGGCCGACCTCGACAACTGGGCGGAGGTCGTCGCGCGGAGCCTGCGCGCCGCGGGCGTCGAGCCCGGCTGGAAGGTGCACAACGCCTACGGCTACGGCCTCTTCACGGGCGGCCTCGGCGCGCACGCGGGCATCGAGCGGCTCGGCTGCACGGTGATCCCCGTCTCGGGCGGGCAGACCGCGCGGCAGGTGCAGCTCATCCGCGACTTCGAGCCTGACGCGATCATGTGCACGCCGTCGTACCTGCTCACGATCGCCGACGCGTTCGACGAGGCGGGCCTCGACCCGCGGGAGACCTCGCTCAAGGTCGCGATCTGCGGCGCAGAGCCGTGGACGAACGAGATGCGCCTCGAGCTCGAGCGGCGGATGGGCCTGCACGCGGTCGACATCTACGGCCTGTCCGAGGTCATGGGGCCGGGCGTCGGCAGCGAGTTCGCGTCGACGAAGGACGGCCCGACGATCTGGGAGGACCACTTCCTGCCCGAGATCATCGACGCCGAGACGACCGAGCCGGTCGCCGACGGCGAGATGGGAGAGCTCGTCTTCACGTCGCTCACGAAGACGGCGTTCCCGGTCATCCGCTACCGCACGCGCGACCTCACGCGGCTGCTGCCCGGCTCGGCCGCGCCGACGATGCGGCGCATCGAGAAGATCACCGGCCGCAACGACGACATGATCATCCTGCGCGGCGTGAACCTCTTCCCGACCCAGATCGAGGAGATCGTGCTCGCGATCGAGCACCTCACGCCCCACTTCATCCTCGAGCTCACGCGCTCGGGCCGGATGGACGCGCTCACGGTGAAGATCGAGTGCGAGCCGGGCGTGCCGGCGGAGTCGTCGGAGGCGGCCGCGAAGATCCTGCAGCTGCGCGTCAAGGAGCACATCGGCACCTCGGTCGGCGTCGAGGTCGTGCCGGCTGGCTCGCTGCCGCGCTCGGAGGGCAAGTACAAGCGCGTCTACGACCTGCGCGAGCAGTGATGCGGTTCGGGCTGGGAGGATCGGTCGATGACCACCGCCACTGAGCCCGCCCGCCGCGGTCGCCCCGGCTACGACCGCGACTCCATGCTCGAGGTCGTGGTGGCGGCGTTCAACGAGCGCGGCTACGACGCGACGTCGCTCGGCGTGCTCGCGGAGCGGCTCGGCCTGTCGAAGTCGGCGATCTACCACCACTTCGCGTCGAAGGAGCAGATGCTCGAGGTCGCGCTCGGCAAGGCGCTCGACGCGCTCGAGGCGGTGTTCGACTCCCCGGAGGCGACGACGGGACCGGTCGTCAGCCGCATCCGCCACGTCATCCGCGGCGCGGTGCTCGTGCTGTGCGAGAACAAGCCCTACGTCACGCTGCTGCTGCGGCTGCGCGGCAACACCCCGATCGAGCTCGAGGCGATGCGCCGCCGGCGCGAGATCGACCGCAAGCTGCGGGCGCTCTTCGAGCTCTCGCGCGACGAGGGCACGCTGCGCCCCGACATGGAGCCGCGCGTGGCCGAGCGGCTCACGTTCGGCATGGTCAACTCGATCGTCGAGTGGTACCGGCCCGACGGCCCGATCACGCCCGAGCAGCTCGCCGACTCGGTGCTCGAGCTCGTGCGGACGGGGCTCCGCGAGCCCTCGTCGCTCTGATCTCTGGGCGACGGATCGACTGCCTCTGCTGCTGCGGCAGTGTTCGCTCCTGGCGGAATCCGTTACCGAATCGTGATCTTCGCGTAGTGTCGACGGCTTGAACCGCGAAGGACGGCCGTCGCATCCGCCCCGAGAGTCCTTCGTGCCATCGAAACGATACGAACCGGTCGGGCGGTCGCACGTGCTGAGCGCGCGCGAGGCGGGGCCGCGGAGTTCATCGTGAAGCAGCACACCACCCACCGTCCGCGCCGCTCGAAGCGAGTCGTCGGAGGCCTCGTCGCCACCGGCATCGCGACCGTCGCCGGCGCCGTCCTCGTGCCGACCGCGGCCAACGCCGCGTCGGACTCGACCTGGGACGCGCTCGCGCAGTGCGAGTCGAGCGGCAACTGGGCCGCCGACACCGGCAACGGCTACTACGGCGGCCTGCAGTTCTCGCTGTCGACCTGGCAGGCGTACGGCGGCACCGGCAACCCGGCGGATGCGTCGCGCGAGGAGCAGATCCGGGTCGCCGAGAACACGCTCGCCGGCCAGGGCTGGGGCGCGTGGCCCTCGTGCTCGGTGCAGATCGGCGCGAGCGGCACGGCCGAGCCGAGCAGCACCCCGGTGCAGCAGGCCCCGGCGGCGCAGCCCGCCGCGGCCGCGCAGGGCGGAGCCCACGCGGCGCCCGAGGCGCTCGAGCACGCCTCGTCCGAGGCGGTCGGGCTCCAGCTGCCGGACGTCGAGCCCGGCGACGAGCGCTACACGGTCGTCGCGGGCGACACGCTCTTCGAGATCGCCGAGGCGCGCGGCGTCGACAGCGGCTGGCTCGGCATCTTCGCGGTGAACCAGCAGACCCTGTCGGACCCCGACGTCATCATGGCCGGCCAGGAGCTCGTGCTCCCGGCCGAGTAGGCGCACACCGATCGCGGAGGGCCGCTCGCGAGATACGGGTGGCCCTCCGCGGCGCGCGCCGCGCCTACTCGCCCGGCTGCTCCTTCGCGACGTACGTGAGCAGGTCGTACTGCGCGACGACCTCGTCGTCCTGGTTCGTGAGCACCGCATCCCACCGCACCTCGCCGTACGGGTCGGTCTCGCGCGGCGTGATCTGCTTCGCCGTGAGCGTCACGCGCAGGGAGTCGCCGGGGGAGACGGGCGTCATGAAGCGCAGGTTGTCGAGGCCCGTGTTCGCGAGCACGGGGCCCGGCGCGGGCTCGACGAAGAGCCCGGCCGCGAACGACAGCAGCAGGTAGCCGTGCGCGACGCGGCCCGGGAAGAACGGGTTCGCCTCCGCCGCCGCCTGGTCCATGTGGGCGTAGAAGAGGTCGCCCGTGAACTCGGCGAAGTGCTCGATGTCGTCGAGGGTGATCTCGCGCCGCTCCGAGACGACCTGGTCGCCGATGCGCAGCTCGGCGAGCGACTTCCGGAACGGATGCGGTGCCGCGGTCGAGGCGGGAGCCCCCGGGTGCCAGACCCCGGTGAGCGCCGTGAGCATGGCCGGCGAGCCCTGGATCGCGGTCCGCTGCATGTGGTGGAGCACCGAGCGGATGCCGCCGAGCTCCTCGCCGCCGCCCGCGCGGCCCGGGCCGCCGTGCACGAGCATCGGCAGCGGCGAGCCGTGGCCGGTCGACGCGCGCGCGTCGTCGCGGTCGAGCAGCAGGATGCGGCCGTTGTGCGGCGCGATGCGGCGCGTCAGCTCGGCGACGAACGCGGCGTCGTGCGAGGCGACCGAGGTGACGAGCGATCCGCCGCCGCGCGCGACGATCTCGGCCGCCTGCTCCGGGCTGCCGTACTCGACGAGCGACGAGACCGGGCCGAACGCCTCGATCTCGTGCACCGCATCCGCCTCGGGGTCGGTGAACGCGAGCAGCGTCGGCGCGACGAACGCGCCGCCCTCGGCCTCGCCGAGCGAGCCGTCGGCGAGCCGCACCTCGCCCGCGTCGCCGCCGACGACGATCCGGCCGCCGCCCTCGCGGAGCTTCATCACCTGCTGCAGCACCTCGTCGCGCTGCTCGAGCGACGCGAGCGGCCCCATCGTGACGCCCTCGGCGCGCGGGTCGCCGACGACCACCCTCGCGGCGATCCGCTCGCGCACGGCCTCCGCCACCGCATCCGTCATGCCCGTCGGCACGATCGCCCGCCGGATCGCCGTGCACTTCTGGCCGGCCTTCGCCGTCATCTCGGCGACGAGGCCGCGCACGAACGCGTCGAACTCGGGGGTGCCGGGCTCGGCGTCGGGGCCCAGCACGGATGCGTTGATCGAGTCGGTCTCGACCGTGAAGCGCACGCCGCCCGTCTGCACGGCGTCGTGCAGGCGCAGGCTCGCCGCGGTCGACGCCGAGCCCGTGAAGCTCACCGTGTCGCCGAGCCGCAGGTGGTCGAGCAGGTCGCGCGCCGACCCGGACACGAGCTGCAGGCTCCCCGCGGGCAGCAGCCGCGACTCGACGAGGATGCGCACCATGTGCTCGGTGACGTAGCCCGTGGGGGTCGCCGGCTTGATGAGCGTCGGCATGCCGGCGAGGAACGCGGGCGCGAGCTTCTCGAGCGCGCCCCACACGGGGAAGTTGAACGCGTTGATCTGCACCGCGACGCCCGGCAGCGTCGTGCAGATGTGGCGGGCGAGGAACGAGCCGTCCTTCGAGAGCGGCTCGACCGGCCCGTCGAGGTAGATCGTCGACTGCGGCATCTCGCGCCGCCCCTTCGACGAGTAGGTGAAGAGCACGCCGATGCCGCCGTCGATGTCGACCCACGAGTCGTTCCTCGTCGCGCCCGTGCGGGCCGAGAGCTCGTACAGCTCCGACTTCCGCTCGGTGAGGGCGAGCGCCATCTGCTTGAGCAGGATCGCCCGCTGGTGGAACGTGAGCGGCGCGAGCGCGTGCTGCCCGACCGTGCGCGCGTGCTCGAGCGCGGCCGCGAGGTCGAGGCCGGTCGTCGAGACGCGCGCGACCTCGTCACCGGTGGATGCGTCGCGCACCACGGCGGCGTCGCTCGCGTCGGCGGGCTCCCACCACGCGTCCTCGACGTAGCTCGGCAGCAGGCGGGTGCGGGTCATGGTGTCGGTCATCGTCGATCCTTGTCAGTCGTTCCAGTCGTAGAAGCCGCGGCCGCTCTTCTTGCCGAGCCGGCCATCCGCGACCATGTCGCGCAGCAGCTGCGGGGGCGCGAAGCGCTCGCCGAGCTCGCGGTGCAGGTGCTCGGCGATGCCGAGGCGCACGTCGAGGCCGACGATGTCGGTCGTGCGCAGCGGCCCCACGGGGTGCTTGTAGCCGAGCTCCATCGCGAGGTCGATGTCGCCGGGGCTCGCGACGCCCTCCTCGACCATGCGGATCGCCTCGAGCCCGATCGCGACGCCGAGCCGGCTCGACGCGAAGCCGGGCGCGTCGTGCACGGTCACGGGCGTCTTGCCGATCGCCTCGACCCACGCGCGCGCGTCGTTCGCAAGCGCGGGCGCGGTCGCCTCCCCGAGCACGATCTCGACGAGGGCGGATGCGGGGACCGGGTTGAAGAAGTGCAGCCCCAGGAACCGCTCGGGCCGCGAGAGCGAGGCCGCGAGCCGGTCGATCGAGATCGACGAGGTGTTGCTCGCGAGCGACGCGGCGGGCGACAGGACGGCCTCGACTCGCCGCAGCGCATCCGACTTGAGCCCCTCGTCCTCGGGCACCGCCTCGACGACGAGGTCGCAGCCCCGGAACGCGGCCGCGTCGATCGCGACCCGCAGCCGGCCCTCGAGCTCGTCGAGCGGCTCGGCCCAGCCGCGCTCGACGCTCGTGCGGAGGCTCGCGCGCACGCGCTCCTCGGCGGCGCTCGCGGCGGCCGGGTCGCGCTCGACGACGACGACCTGGCTGCCCGCGAGCACGAACG
>NZ_JANQCH010000066.1 GCF_024723325.1 Agrococcus sp. HG114 | reverse complement strand
GGCGCGCGGCGCGCGGCCCGAGGCGCAGGGCGAGCGCGACGTTCGCGCGCACCGTCCGGCTGCTGAGCAGGTGGATGCCCTGGAAGAGCACGCCGATCTCCTGACGGTGCTCGCGCATCCGTCGTCGGCCGAGCGTGCCGACGTCGCGTCCCGCGACGGTGACGCTGCCGGCATCAGCCGGCTCGAGCCCCGCGATGAGCTGCAGCAGCGTCGACTTGCCGGCACCGCTCTCGCCGATCACCCCGAACACCTCGCCGCGCCGGATGGCGAGGTCGATGCCGTCGAGGGCGGGGCGGGCGCCGCGCTCGCCCGCGTAGCGCTTCGTCACCCCGGCGAGCTCGATGATGGGCGCGCCGCTCGCAAGCATGATCCGTCGATGTCCCATCACCGGGGGACCCGACCGCCCGGAATTGTTGTACCGCGCACAACTATAACGGGTGGCGGCATGCTCGCCCGCCGCGCGCGGAGTGGCAGGCTGCCTGCGACCCGCGCGTCCGGTCAGTCGCGGAGGACCGAGCCGTCCTCGATCGACACCATCACGTCGGTCTCGTCCTCGAACGACACCTCCCACGCCTGCGAGTCGCCGCCGTGGTCCTCGAGCGACGCGTCGTCGAACGCCGCGCCGTCCCCGACCTCGTCGGCAGCGGTCTCGATCGCCTCGGCGATCGCCACCTGCGCCGAGTCGAGCGCCGAGCGATCGGCCGCGTCGACCTCGTCGTCCTCCGCGGTCGAGACGACCTGGGAGCCGTCCCCGCTCACGATGACGGTCAGCTGCCGCTCGCCGTCGGCGAGCGTCACCTCCCACGCCCGGTCGTCGTCCTGGTCGTCGATCTCGAACGCGACGGCGCCCGTCGCGCTCTCGGCGAGCTCGATCGCGGCGAGCGCCGCGCTCAAGCCCTCCACCCCGCCGGCCGACGCGCTCGGGTCGGTGCTGGGGTCACCGCTCGCCATCGGCGCGGCCGAGGTCGCGACGGGCTCGGGCGAGCGCTGCGGCTGCTGGTTCGGGGCGCCTGCGCTGCAGGACGCGAGCGCGAGTGCGCCGGAGACGGCGAGCGCGGCGAGCAGCGGGGTCCTCGAGCGGGTGCGGATGGCCATGCCGCGACGCTAGCCGCGGCGGGTGGAAGCCCCGTGGGAGTGCCCTGGGCGCTACATCCCGACCGGCGCGATGCCCCACCGGCCGCGCCACGACTCCCCCGGCTCGAGCCACACGAGCCCGTGCCCGGAGTTCAGGGCGTTGGCCGGTGCCGACATCGGCTCGACCGCCACGGCGTGGCGCGGCCCGTCGACGGCCGGGAACTCCCGCGGCGTGAAGACGACCGCGTACGGGAAGGCAGCGTCCTGCCACAGCTCGACCCCGCGCCCCTGCTCGTCGAGGAGGGTCGATGTCGCGATGCCGTCGATGAATTCGAGCCCGGCGTAGTTGTGGTCGATGTCGAGCTCCGCGAGGAGGCGTCCGCCGCGCAGATCCGGCGCCGACGCGTCCATCGCGTCGACGAGCGTCTCATCCGTCGGGATCAGGTCGACGGCGTTGAAGGCCCGCGCCGCCGGCACGGTGAGCGTGAGCCGCTCGGCGGGCGTCGCCCCGACGGCGAGGAACGGATGCGCGCCGCACGCCCACGGGGCCCGCTCGGCGCCGGCGTTGATCGCCTCGTGCGTGACGGCGAGGCCGTCGTCGGTGAGCTCGTACGCGACGAACGTGTCGATGAGGAACGGCCAGCCGGGCTGCGGGTGGATCGTGGCCTGCAGCAGCACGCGCGACTCGCTCTGGTCGAGCAGCCGGTACGGGCTGAAGCGCAGCAGCCCGTGGCTCGCGTTGCCCTTGTCGCGCTCGGTGACGGCGAGCCGCTGGGTCTCGCCGTCGAGCTTCCAGTCGCCCCCCGCGACGCGGCCGCCCCACGGCGCGAGCACGATCCCCTGCGCCTTCGCCGGCCGGGCGTCCTCGGCGAACGGCTCGACGAGGTCGACGCCCTCGAGCGTCAGCTCCCGCAGACCGGCGGCGACCTCGGTGACCGTCGCGCGCATCCGTCTGCCGTCGACATCGCGCGAGATCGTGAACTGCTGTCCTGTGGGCGGGCGCATGCCGCGAGCATAGAAGACGAGCACTTCTCCTCGGTGTCCCCCTGTTCTCAGAGAACCGGGTGTATGTTCCGACCACGAGCGGCCCGGCGCTGTGCCGGCCGCCCCCGGTTGCGGGACGGTTCGAAAGGCAGTGCTATGACGAGCAGAAGGATGGGCGCGGTCGCCGCGGCGGCTGCGGCGGCGCTGGCCCTCACGGCGTGCGGCGGCGGGAACGCGGGCGCGCCGGACGCGGCGGAGTTCTCGGCCGAGTACTCCGGGACGGTCAAGGCGTGGGGCTTCGAGAACGCCGACGACGTCGGCCAGGCGCGGCTCGACCACGCCGAGCAGGTGCTCGGCGAGTCCGACACGACGGTCGAGCTCGACGCGACCGCGTTCGACGCGCAGAAGTTCACGACGCTCGCGGCGTCCGGCCAGGTGCCCGACGTCGTGCAGATGGACCGCAACTTCGTCGCGACCTACGCCGCGCAGGGGCTCATCCAGCCCCTCGACGCGTGCTTCGCCGCCCACGAGGTCACGCCCGACGACCGCTGGTACGAGCAGGTCGTCGACGACGTCACCTGGAACGACGCGGTCTGGGCGGTGCCGCAGTTCTACCAGCCGCCCGCGATCCTGCTGAACGAGCGCGTGCTGGGCGAGGCCGGCGTCACCGACGCCGAGATCGATCCCTCGAACCCTGACGCGCTCATGTCGGCGATCGAGCGCATGACGGTGCTCGAGGGCTCGACGCCGACGCGGATCGGCTTCGACCCGCAGGGCGTCTCGAAGGCGGCGCTGTGGATGATGAGCTTCGGCGGCGGCATCATCGACGACGAGGGGCTCCCGACGCTCGACCGGCCCGAGAACGTGGAGGCGGTGGAGTTCCTGCAGGAGATCTACGACGCCCAGGGCGGCTACGCGAACGTGAAGAGCTTCCTCGACTCGTTCGACGTCTTCGGCGACGGCAACTCCTTCGTAAACGACACGATCGGCGCGGCGGTCTGGGACCAGTGGTACCCGAACGTGCTGACAGCGTACGCGGGTGAGATCGAGATCGGCGCGGTGCCCCTCATGGCGCAGGACGGCGAGCCCATCACGGCGGCAGCCGGGCAGGCGTTCGTCATCCCGACCAATGCGCAGAACCCGTCGGCGGCCTGCGCGTGGGCGCTCGAGCTCACGTCGCCCGAGGCCTGGCAGGCGGCCGGCGAGGCGCGCGCCGAGACGACCGCGTCGAACCCGGAGCGGCAGGGCATCAACACGGGCCTGTTCACCGGCTCGCCGGAGGTCGACCAGGACCTCCGCGAGCAGTTCGCCGACGCGGCGGGCTTCGCCGGCTTCGACGACGTGATCTCGACCTACTACGAGGTCGCTGCGGAGGGCGAGTCGTACGGCGCCTCGCCGGCCGGTCAGGAGATCCAGTCGGAGCTGCAGAACGCGGTGACGTCGGCGCTGCTGGGCGAGTCGAGCGCGCAGGAGGCGCTCGCGCAGGCCCAGGAGGCGGCGATGCGCGCCCACGAGCAGGTGGCCGGGGGGCAGTAGCCCAGCACGACGGAGGGGCGCTCGACCGAGGTCGGGCGCCCCTCTTCCGTGGGCCGGCGGGATGGGGGTCGTCAGCCCTTCCGACCCGTCGTGGCGATGCCCGTGATGAACGAGCGCTGCCCGAACGCGAACAGGATGAGCATCGGGATGGTCACGAGCACCGCGGCGACCATCACGTACTGGTAGTCGCCCTGGCCGCCCGCGGTGGGGCTGTACTTCGTCATCGCGCTCGCGATGCCGAGCGGCACGGTGTAGCCCTCCTGCGACCCGGTGTTGAGGTAGATGAGCGCCGCCTGCAGGTTGTTCCAGCTCGCCTGGAACTCGAACAGCAGGATGATCACGAACGACGGCACCGACAGCGGCATCGCGATCCGCCAGAACTGGCCCCACGCGCTCACGCCGTCGAGCTTCGCCGCCTCGAACAGCTCCCGCGGGAGGCCGAGGAAGAACTGCCGCTGCAGGAAGATGTAGAACGCCGAGCCGAACAGGTTCGCGCCCCACAGCGGCACGTGGGTGCCGACGAAGCCGAGCTGGTTCCAGATGAGGTACTGCGGCACGAGCGTCACGGCACCCGGCAGCATCATCGTCGCGAGCACGACGCCGAACAGCACACCCCGCCCGGGGAACCGGTAGTACGCGAACCCGAACGCGACGAGCGAGCTCGAGATCGCCACGAGCACGGCGGCGAGCACCGCGATGAAGATGCTGTTGCCGATCCAGTTGGCGAGCGGCATCTCCTCGAACGCGACCGCGTAGTTCTCGGGCACGATCGTGTCGGGGATGAGCTTGTTGTCGAAGACCTGGCCCCTCGGCTTGAGGCTCGCGGCGATGAGCCACACGAGCGGGTACATGAAGAGCGCCGCGAACATGAGCAGCAGCACCCACCGCACGATCTGCCCGACCCACCCCATGGGCGTGAGCGCCTGACCGCGCGCGTCGCCGAACGTCGGCCTGCGGCGCCTCCGCACGCGCTCGTTCGGCACCTCGGCTGCGGCCGCGGCCGCCTGGACGGTGTGCACCGGTGTCTGCGTGGCCATCTCAGCGCTCGCTCTCGTAGTAGACGAATCGGTTGCCGACCTTCACCTGGATGAGCGAGATCGCGACGATGATGATGAACAGCAGCCACGCCATGGCGGAGGCGAACCCGAAGTCGAACTGCCGGAACGCCTGCTGGAACAGGTAGATCGCGTAGAACAGCGACGCATCCGACGCCCCTTGGACGGTGTCGCGGTGGAACAGCAGGTAGGCCTGGTCGAACACCTGGAACGCCGCGATCGTCAGCACGAGCACGTTGAAGAACAGCGCGCCCGAGATCATCGGCAGCGTGATGTTCCAGAACCGCCGCAGGGGGCCGGCGCCGTCGACCTCGGCCACCTCGTAGAGCTCGGTCGGCACGTTCTGCAGCGCCGCGAGGAAGATCACCATCGTGCCCGCCACGCCCCACAGGGTCATGAGCACGATCGACGGCTTCACCCAGTCGGGGTCGAGCAGCCATTGCGGCCCCTCGATCCCGATGGCCGCGAGGCCGCGGTTGATGGCGCCCTGGTTGCCGTTCAGGAGCAGCAGGAACATGGATGCGGTGGCGACCGTCGGCGTCATCTTCGGCAGGTAGAAGACGGTGCGGAAGAAGCCGGCGCCCTTGCGCACGCTGTTGAGCAGCATGGCGAGGCCGAGCGCGAGCACGATCTCGAACGGCACGGCGAGCACCGCGTAGAACAGCGTGTTGCTCAGCGAGCCGATGACCTTCGGGTCCTCGAAGAGCCGCTCGTAGTTCGCGAAGCCGGCAGGGCGCGCCGTGTCGGTCGCGAGCTGGTAGTAGCTGAAGGAGATCACGAGGCTGTAGACCATCGCCCCGAGCGTGAACACGAGGAAGCCGATGATCCACGGCGAGATGAAGAGGTAGCCGGCGATCGCCTCCTTGCGCCGGAGCGACGTCATCCGCTGCTTGCGCGGTCGGCGCGCGCGGCCCCCTGGATCCCGGGACACCGCCGGTGCTGTGCTGGTCATGCGACCCCCTCCATCGGGGGCGATCGCTGCCGCGCGACCTGTACCCCTTGAGAAGCGGTTCTAGTCCACTTCTCTGAGTCCTGCATAGAAGCGCTTCTCCCCGAAGGCCCCCTCTTCCCCCGCGGCGGTCCGCCGCCTAGGCTTCGCGGCATGCCGCGGAGCATCCCGGGCGTCGTCGCCGACGTCCTGAACGAGCCGGACGTCCGCGCCGCCCGCACCCTGCTCGCCGAGGCGCTGCTCGCGTCGACCGGCACCGAGATGGCGACGCGCGTGAGCGTGCGGCGGGGCCGGCCCGACGCCGTGCTGCGCATCCACGGGCACGGCTTCCGGCCGCCCGCCGAGCTGCTGCCGAGCGCGGCGCAGATCCGCGAGCACCCGCTGTACCGCTATCGCGTCCACACGGGCGACGCCCGCCCGACACGCCTCGAGGACGTCATCGCCGCAGGCTGGCCGCTGCATGAGGAGGCGCGCCGGATCCTCGTCGAGCTGCGCATCTCCGTGCACCAGATCGCGGCCGCGATGCCGAGCGCGGGCGAGTACGACGGCTGGTCGCTCATCGCGCCCGACCCGATCAGCCGGCTCCAGCTGCGCCCCCTGGTCGAGCACGCGGCCCTCGTGCAGGGCCTCGACCGGCATGTGGAGCTGCTCGCGAGGATCGTCGAGCGGGCAGGCACCCAGCAGGATGCGGGAGCGCCGGCGCTCACGCCTCGCGAGCTCGCGGTGCTGCACCTCGTGCATCGCGGCGGCACCGCCGCCTCGATCGGGGCGCGGCTGGGCGTCTCGCCGCGCACGGTGCAGAAGCACCAGGAGCACCTGTACCGCAAGCTCGGCGCCCGCGATCGGCTCGGCGCCGTGCTCGCGGCGCAACGGGCGGGCCTCCTCCCGGCCCCACCTGCCGGGGAGGAGGCCGCGCCCGCGCGCGAGCCCGGACGGATCGGGGCCTAGCCTGCCGCGCAGACCGCGAGGGCGTCCATCATGCTCACCGTGAGCACGCCGAACTGCTCCTCCGTCAGGTAGCTGAACGGACGGACATCCTTGCCCTGGTACGCGGCGCCCGATCCGACGGTCGCGCGCGTGTGGATGAGCGGCTCCTGCTGCAGCCCGTAGTCCGCCATGAAGTCGGCGACGACCTCGTCGGCGACGTAGCCGCAGTCGTCCTGCAGCTCCGGCGGGATCAGGAACTGCGCCCCGAGGTCGCTGAGCGGCACCCACGGCGTGCCGCCGCGCAGGTGGTGCTGGTAGGCGGCGTCGGCCCACTCGTCCTTGTAGCAGTGGTGCGCCGAGGCCGCGGTGGCCCCGATCATCGTCAGGGCGACGGCGAGCGCGACGGTCGCGGTGGCGCGGCCGACGGGTGCAGCGGCGTTCATGGATCCTCCTCGTTCCGCCGGGAGCTGGGGTCTCCCGGTCGCACCGAGTCTCGCGAGGCGCCCGCGGCCGCGGAATGCGCAATGGTGCGTATGCGCTGCGCACGGCCGCATCGGTGCCCCCGCTGGGATTCGAACCCAGACTGCGCGGAGTTTAAGTCCGCTGCCTCTGCCGGTTGGGCTACGGGGGCGAGGGCGCCTCGGCGCCCGTCCTCACCGTACGCCCGGGCCGCCCTCGAGGAGCGCCGCGAACCGCTCGGGCAGGCGCACGTTGCGCCCCACGCCGCGGAAGAGCGGCGCGATCTGCTCGGGGCGGTACCCCGCGATGCCGCAGCCGATCTCGGTGACGAGGAACTCGAGCTCGGGGTGCTCGGCGGCGAAGGAGAGGAACGTCGCCACCTCGGAGCCGATCGTCGCGAGTCCGCTCATGGTGTCGATCGCGTACGACTGGCCGTGGAGGCCGTGCCCCTTGCCCCACACGGCGCCGAAGCGCTCCATCGCGAGCCGCGCGGCGCCGCCGCCGTGGGCGCCCGCAGCGTTCGAGCCGAAGACGAAGACCTGGTGCGGTGCGAGGCTGTCGATCCTGCCCGGTGCCGTGCTCATGCGCCCACGGTACGCGCGTACGCTGACGCCATGACCGTCCACGAGCGCGCCACCATCATCCCGCTGCCCGACCGCGTGCCGCACCTGCCGAAGACCGGCCTCGTCATGCCCGGCGCCGTCATCGCCGGCGCCGTCTCGCTCGGTGACAGGGTCGGGATCTGGCCCGGGGCGTCGCTCCGCGCCGAGGAGGAGCGGATCCGGATCGGCGACGACTCGAACGTGCAGGACAACTGCTCGCTGCACGTGGACCACGGCTCGCCGCTCACGATCGGCGCGCGCGTCTCCATCGGCCACAACGCGGTCGTGCACGGCTGCACGATCGAGGACGACGTGCTCATCGGCATGCACGCGACCGTCATGAACGGCGCGGTCGTCGGCACCGGCTCCATCATCGCCGCCGGCGCGCTCGTCACCGAGGGCACCGTCATCCCGGAGCGCTCGCTCGTCGCCGGGGTGCCCGGCAAGGTGCGGCGCGAGACGACGGAGGACGAGCGGCGCGCGATCGCGCGCAACGCCGAGACGTACGCCCAGCGCATCCGCCTCTACGTCGACGCCCTCGGCCACCGCTGAGCCCGCTGCCCTAGCGGGCGGCGTCGGCGGATGCGTAGGCTCGGCCCGTCGGAGGGAGCGGCATGGCGATCGAGGCGACGGGCGCCGTGAGCGAGCACGGCGAGACGGCGGAGCTCACGCTCGAGCGGCGCGTGCCGCACGACGCGATCGCAGTGTGGCCGTACTTCGCCGAGTCGCGTGAGCTCGGCACGTGGTTCGGCGGCTACGCGGGCGACCCGGACGCGGGTGAGGTCGTCGTCTCGATGACCGCCGAGGACGGCGAGGCGACGATCGCCGTCGAGATCCTCGACTGCGAGGCGCCCGAGCACCTCGCGGTGCTCACGAACGACGAGCACGGGTCGTGGAGCCTGGAGGTGGAGCTCATCGACGGAGGCCACGAGCCCGGCTCGGGCACGACCATCCGCTTCACCCACCACGACGTCGCGCTCGCGGCGCTGCCCGAGATCGGGCCGGGCTGGGAGTGGTACCTCGACCGGCTCGTCGCCGCGCTGGCCGGGCAGCCGATGCCCGAGTGGGACGACTACTACCCGGCGCTGCGCGACGCGTACACGCGCTGAGCGCGCCCCGCTGCGGCCCGCGAACCGCGGCGGCGACCCGCTCGCGCGTCAGCGGGAGCGCACCGCCTTCTCGGCCATCTGCACGACGTTGTCGAGCAGCATGACGCGCGTCATCGGGCCGACGCCGCCCGGCACGGGCGAGAGCCAGCCGGCGACCTCGCGCACGCCGGGGTCGACGTCGCCGAGCAGCTTGACCCTGCCGGTCTCGGCGGAGAGCCCGCGCGTGATGCCCACGTCGAGCACCGCGGCGCCGGGCTTCACCCAGTCGGGCTTGATGAGCCCGGGGACGCCCACGGCGGCGACGACGATGTCGGCCTCGCGCACCTGCGCGGCGAGGTCGGGGGTGCGCGAGTGGCAGAGGGTCACGGTCGCGTCGATGCCCTTGCGGGTGAGCAGCAGCCCGAGCGGGCGGCCGACGGTGAGCCCGCGGCCGACGATCGCGACCGTCGCACCCGCGATCCCGATGTCGTGGCGCCGCAGCATCTGCACGATGCCCGCGGGTGTGCACGGCAGCGGCGAGTCGATCGGCCCGTCGACGCCGAGGACGAGCCGCCCGAGGTTCTCGGGGTGGAGCCCGTCGGCGTCCTTCGCCGGGTCCATGAGCTCGAGCATCGCGTGCTCGTCGTGGCCCGCCGGCAGCGGCAGCTGGATGATGTAGCCGGTCACCTCGCGCGCGGCGTTGAGGTCGGCGATCGCCGCGCGCACGTCGGCGCTCGACGCGCTGTGGGGCAGGTCGACGCGGATCGACTCGATGCCGACCTCGGCGCAGTCCCGGTGCTTGCCCTTGACGTACGACTGGCTGCCCGGGTCGTCGCCCACGAGCAGCGTGCCGAGGCCGGGCGTCAGCCCCTTGCCGCGCAGCGCCGCGACGCGCTCGCGCAGCTCGTCCTTGATGGCGGATGCGGTGCGGTTGCCGTCGAGGATCTGCGCGGTCATGCGTGCACGCTCGAGCCGAGCTCGTGCACCGCCTCCGGCTGGCCGCTCGGCCCGACACCGGGGTAGAGCGGGAACTCCTCGGCGAGCCGCGCGACGCGCTCGTGGAGCGCCGGCAGGTCGGCGCCCGGCTGCAGCGCGAGCGCGATGACGTCGGCGACCTCGGTGAACTCCTCGTCGCCGAAGCCGCGCGTCGCGAGCGCGGGGGTGCCGATGCGGAGCCCGCTCGTGACCATCGGCGGGCGCGGGTCGTTCGGCACGGCGTTGCGGTTCACCGTGATGCGGATCTCGTGCAGGAGGTCCTCCGCCTGCTTGCCGTCGATGGCGGCGTCGCGCAGGTCGACGAGCACGAGGTGCACGTCGGTGCCGTTCGAGCGCACCGAGATGCCCGCGTCCCGGACGTCCTGCTGCATGAGCCGCTCGGCGAGGATCTGCGCGCCGCGGAGCGTGCGCTCCTGGCGCTCCTTGAACTCGTCGGTCGCGGCGAGCTTGAACGCCGTCGCCTTCGCGGCGATCACGTGCATGAGCGGGCCGCCCTGCTGGCCCGGGAAGACCGCCGAGTTCAGCTTCTTCGCGATGTCCGCCTCGTTCGTGAGGATGAAGCCCGAGCGGGGGCCGCCGATCGTCTTGTGCACGGTCGACGAGACGACGTGCGCGTGCGGCACGGGGTTGGGGTGCAGGCCGGCGGCGACGAGGCCCGCGAAGTGCGCCATGTCGACCCACAGCAGCGCGCCGACCTCGTCGGCGATCGCGCGGAAGGCGGCGAAGTCGAGCTGACGGGGGTAGGCCGACCAGCCGGCGATGATGACCTTCGGCTGGTGCTCCTGCGCGAGGCGGCGCACCTCGTCCATGTCGACGCGGCTCGTCTCCTCGTCGACGCCGTAGGCGACGATGTCGTAGAGGCGGCCCGAGAAGTTCAGCTTCATGCCGTGCGTGAGGTGGCCGCCGTGGTCGAGCGAGAGGCCGAGGATCGTGTCGCCGGGGCGCGCGATCGCGTGCAGCACCGCCGCGTTCGCGCTCGCGCCCGAGTGCGGCTGCACGTTCGCGAACTCCGCGCCGAAGAGCGCCTTCGCGCGCTCGATCGCGAGCGACTCGGCGACGTCGACGTGCTCGCAGCCGCCGTAGTAGCGGCGCCCCGGGTAGCCCTCGGCGTACTTGTTCGTCAGCACCGAGCCGGCCGCCTCGAGCACGGCGACGGGCACGAAGTTCTCGCTCGCGATCATCTCGAGGTAGTCGCGCTGGCGGTCGAGCTCGAGCTGCAGCACGGCGGCGATCTCGGGATCGACCTCCGCGAGCGGCGAGGTGAACGTGGAGGGCAGGCGGTCGGTCACGGTTGCTCCTTCGCTGTGCGCGGGCGCGCGTCGCAGGGTCTGGTGCCCAGGCGCGCGGCGACTGCTCGGCCGCTCCCCGGTGGTGCTCCACCATCGCGCCAGTCACGGCCGCTCCAATCGTAGCCCGCGCGCGCGGTCGGGGGCGGATGCGTCGGCCGGCCACGGGCGGGCCGCGCGCGATCACGCTCGGCGGCCGCCGAGCATCCGCTCAGCCGATCGCCGACGGGAGGCGCGCGCGGCCTCGACCTGGTAGGCAGGACGCGCGGCGCGAGGGCGCGCCGCTCCCCCACCGAAGGAGCACGCATGAGCGTCATCGACCTCACCGGCAAGGTCGCCGTCATCACCGGCGCGGGCAGCGGCATCGGCCGCGCGACCGCGCAGCTGTTCGCCGAGCTCGGCGCGAAGGTCGTCGTGAGCGACATCGCCCAGACCGCCGACGAGACCGTCGCGAGCATCGAGGGCGCCGGCGGCACCGCATCCGCCTCGATCGGGGACATCGGCGACGTCGCCGTCGCCGACTCGGTCGTCGCCGCAGCGGTCGAGCGCTACGGGCGGCTCGACGTGCTCGTCAACAACGCCGGCATCATGGACCACTTCGCGGGCGCCGCGCACGTCGAGGACGCGCTGTGGGACCGCATCATGCGCGTGAACCTGAACGCGCCGTTCTACCTGACGCGGGCGGCGCTCAGGGTGATGCTGCCGCAGGGCTCCGGCTCGATCGTGAACATCTCGAGCGCCGCCGGCATCCGCGGGGCCGCGGCCGGCGCCGCCTACACGTCGTCGAAGCACGGGCTGGTCGGCCTCACGCGCAACACCGCCTACATGTACGCGAAGCAGGGCATCCGCGCGAACGCGATCTGCCCGGGCGGCGTCGCGACGAACGTGATGACCGAGGAGGTGCAGCGCGGCATCGACCACGAGGGCCTCGCCGCGCTCGGCCCCATCCACCAGGGCGCGCTCCGCAACGCCGAGCCGATCGAGCAGGCGCACCTCATCGCGTTCCTCGCCTCCGACGCGGCCGTGAACGTGAACGGGGCGATCATCCCGAACGACGGCGGCTGGGCGGCCGGCTGAGCCCGGCCGCGGCTGGCCCGGCAGCGCCTGAGCCGGCCGCGCCCGACCCGGCCACGCCTCACCCGGCCACGCCCGACCCGGCCACGCCTCACCC
>NZ_JANQCH010000065.1 GCF_024723325.1 Agrococcus sp. HG114 | reverse complement strand
GGCGGGCGCAGCGGCGGGCGCGGAGGCGCCCTCGGCCGCGAGGGCGGCCTTCAGCTTGCGGGCGACCGGCGGCGCGATCGCCGACGCGGGTCCCTTGACGAACTCGCCCATCTCCTTGAGCTTGGCCAGAGCGACCTTGCTCTCGACGCCGATCTCGGCGGCGATCTCGTGCACGCGTGGGTTTGCCACTTCTCTCCTGTCCTGGGTCCGCCCAGGACAGGGCGGACGTCAAATGCTGACGGGTCTCATTTCGAGCTGCTCATCAGTTGTCCATGTGGTGTTCGTTCCTTCGGTCGGGGCTCGGGTCGAGCCCGTCCGCCCATCGTGCGATGGGCGAGGTATCGAGGTGCGGCTGCCGCAGGGCCCGCGGGAGCGCACGCGTCGCGCGCTCCGCGCATCGCTGCGTCGGATGCACCCAAGCGCCTCGGCCGGGAAGCCGTCGTTCGAAGTCGACGACGGCTGCGCCGCCCTGTGCAGCGATCCGCACGAGGTGTGCGGGTTCGGTGCGCGTGCGACAGCCAAGACACGTTCGGATGCGCCCCACTCTACAGGACGACACGCCCGGGCGCTGGAGCTGGAAGCGGAGACCCTTTCGGGTCTCCGCCGCGACGCCAGCCCCGACGCCCGTCCCGGGCGTCGGCCGACGTGCTTCAGTCCTCCATGACGGAGTCGGGCTGGATGTCGATCTTCGCCCCGGTGAGCTTCGCCGCGAGCCGCGCGTTCTGGCCCTCGCGGCCGATCGCGAGCGAGAGCTGGAAGTCGGGCACGAGCGCGCGCACGGCCTTCGTCTTCGCGTCGAGCATGAAC
Organism: Agrococcus sp. HG114; assembly: GCF_024723325.1. Lineage (GTDB taxonomy): Bacteria > Actinomycetota > Actinomycetes > Actinomycetales > Microbacteriaceae > Agrococcus. The sequence continues at coordinate 11,683 of NZ_JANQCH010000065.1, read as the reverse complement.
GCATCCGACACCCGTGCCGGGCTCAGCGCGCTCGCGACGAACGTGGGGAGGTCGTCGGAGTAGTCGACGATGTCGACCTTCTCGTCGCCGAGCTCGGCCTGCACCGCGCGCACGCGGGCGCCGAGCTCGCCGATGCACGCGCCCTTCGCGTTGATGCCGGGCCGGGTGGCGCGCACCGCGATCTTCGTGCGGTGCCCCGCCTCGCGGGCGATCGCCACGATCTCGACCGCGCCGGTGGCGATCTCGGGCACCTCGAGCGCGAACAGCCGGCGCACGAGCGACGGGTGGGTGCGGCTCACCGTGACCTGCGGGCCGCGCGGGCCGCGCTCGACCTTCGTGATGTACACGCGCATCCGCTGGCCGTGCTTGTACTCGGCGCCCGGCACCTGCTCCTCGGGCGGCAGCAGCGCCTCCATGTCGTCGCCGAGCTTGACGTGGACCATGCGGGGGTTCGTGCCCTGCTGCACGACGCCCGCGATGATGTCGCCCTCGCGGTCCTTGTAGGCGCCGAGCACCGACTCGTCGCTCTTGTCGCGCAGCGCCTGGAAGATGACCTGCTTCGCGGCCGTCGCGGCGATGCGGCTGAAGTCGTCGGTCGTCGCGACGGACTCGCCGATGCGGTTGCCGTCCTCGTCGAGCTCGGGCTCGTAGAGGGTGACCTCGCCGGTCTTGCGGTCGACCTCGACGCGCGGCTCCGGCGCGGCGGGGTCGGGCTTCTCGCCCGAGCGGACGTGCGCCTGCAGGATGGCGTGCTCGATGATGCGGATGAGCTCGTCCGAGGAGATCTCCCGCTCGCGCTCGACGGTCTTCAGCACGCTCAGATCGATCTTCACTTGTGGCTCCTTGTCCTGCAGCAGTTCCTCCGGCACAGATGCCGACCGGTCAGTCTACCGCCACGACCGAGGAGGCCGCGCTCGGTAGCCTGTTCCCCCGTGCAGACTCTCGATGCCCTCATCCTGGCCGCCGGCGACTTCTGGTGGACGTGGATCGTCCTGCCGGTGCTCGCGGCGCTCGGCCTCTACTTCACCGTCCGCTCCGGCGTCGTGCAGCTGCGGCTGCTGCCGGCGATGTTCCGCGTGCTCGGCGACCGCACCCCGAGGGCGCGCGACGGGAGCGCGCAGTCGGTCTCGTCGTTCCAGGCGTTCACGATCTCCGCGGCGAGCCGGGTCGGCGTCGGCAACATCGCCGGCGTGGCGACGGCGATCGCCGTGGGCGGTCCCGGTGCCGTGTTCTGGATGTGGACGATGGCGTTCATCGGCGGCGCGTCGTCGTTCATCGAGTCGTCGCTCGCCCAGCTCTACAAGCACCGGGACGCCGACGGCTTCCGCGGCGGACCGGCGTACTACATGGAGCGGGGCCTCGGCCGGCGCTGGATGGGGATCCTCTTCGCGGTCATCCTCATCGTCTGCTTCCCCTTCGCGTTCTCGTCGCTGCAGGCGAACACGATCGTCGCGACCGTCACCTCGACCGTCGGGTCGGATGCGGCCTGGCTGCCCTGGGCGATCGGGACCGCGGTCGCCGTGCTCACGGGGCTCATCGTCTTCGGCGGCGTCCGCCGCATCGCGAAGGTGACCGAGTCGCTCGTGCCCGCCATGGCGCTGCTCTACCTCGTGCTCGGGATCCTGATCGTCGCGATGAACATCGAGGAGGTGCCGCGCGTGATCGGCGAGATCTACGCCGGCGCGTTCGGGTTCCAGCAGGTCGCGGGCGGCGCGATCGGGACGATCATCATGCAGGGCGTGAAGCGCGGCATGTTCTCGAACGAGGCGGGCCTGGGATCGGCGCCGAACGCCGGCGCGTCGGCCGCGGTGACGCACCCGGTGAAGCAGGGCCTCGTGCAGACGCTGGGCGTCTACTTCGACACCTTCCTCGTGTGCTCGATCACCGCGTTCATCATCCTCGTCTCGACCCCGGACCTCGCGGGCGCCGAGGGCGGCATCGCGCTGACGTTCGACGCCGTGACGGGGCAGCTCGGGGCGTGGGCGGGCATCGCGCTCTCGCTCATCGTCTTCCTGCTCGCGTTCTCGTCGATCATCGGGAACTACTACTACGGCGAGTCGAACATCGAGTTCATCACCGAGAGCCGCACGGCCCTCACCGTCTACCGCGTGCTCGCGGTCGCGGCGGTGCTCGGCGGCTCGGTCGTGGCGACCGCGACGGTGTGGAACACCGCCGACCTGCTCATGGGCGTGATGGCGATCGTCAACCTCGTCGCGATCGCCCTGCTCTCGGGCGTCGCGTTCAAGCTGCTGAAGGACTACGACGAGCAGCGGCGCGCGGGCAAGGACCCCGTCTTCACGCGCGACAGGATGCCGGAGCTCCGCGGCATCGAGGTGTGGGAGAGCGTCGAGTCCGTCACCGGTCAGTGGAGCACCGCCTCCGTCTCGGAGCGGCAGGCTCCTCGCGGCTGACGCTCGGAGCGCGAAGGGGAGCGGCAGGCGCCGCTCCCCTTCGCGTGCGGCTCACGCGGGCAGCACCTGCACGACCGACGGCCGCGGGCCCGCGAACGTGCCGGGGCCGGTCGCGCCGTAGTCGGGGAACAGCGACCGCTGCGCGCCCCACGTGCCGTCCTCGCCCGGGTGCTGCACCGCGACGAAGACGGTGCGCTCGCGGTCGTGGATGATCGGCCCGCACGTCTCCGCGTCGCGCGGCACGGCCAGGAACTGCTCGACCCTGCCGCGCTCGGCGCCCTCGAGCGCGACCTTGAAGAGCCCGTCGTTCAGGCCGAGCGTGCCCGGCTGCCCGTCGGTCGAGATCCAGAGGTTGCCCTCCGAGTCGAACGCGACGTTGTCGGGGCACGAGATCGGCGAGACGAGCTCCTTCGGGTACCCGGCGAAGTAGGTCGCGGGCGACGACGGGTCGCCGCACAGCAGCAGGATCGACCACGCGAAGGCGGTGCCGGACGCGCCCTGCGTCTCGGTCAGCTCGATGACGTGGCCGTCGCGGTTCGCGGTGCGGGGGTTGGCCTCGTCGAGCGCGTGGCGCGTGCCGCGGTTCGAATTGTTCGTGAGCGCGACGTAGACGCGGCCCGTGGTGGGGTGCGGCTCGACGTCCTCGGGGCGGTCCATCTTCGTGGGGTTCACCCGGTCGGCGGCGAGGCGCGTGTGCACGAGCACCTCCTCGATCGTCATGCCCGGCACCATGCTGCGACCGCCGAGGGTGAGCGGCACCCACTGGCCCACGCCGTCGAAGGCGCCGTCGGACGGCAGCGCGCCGCTCCCGTCGATCTCGCCCGCCGGCGAGTCGCCGGTGAAGCGCGCGACGAACAGGTCGCCCTCGGTGAGCAGCTTCTTGTTCTGCTTGCGCGCGCCGGGGCCGGAGCCCGGGTTGAAGCGGTGCTTCGAGACGAACTTGTAGAGGTAGTCGCCGCGCTCGTCGTCACCCATGTAGGCCACGACGCGGCCGTCCTCGCCGATGCGCACGTTGGCGCCCTCGTGCTTGAAGCGGCCCATCGCGGTGTGCTTCATCGCCGGCGCCGTCGGGTCCTGCGGGTCGATCTCGACGATGTAGCCGAACCGGTTCGGCTCGTTCTCGTGCCCGTCGGTCCCGAGGAAGCGCGGGTCCTCGAGCTCCCAGCGGGTCGAGGTGGGGCGGTCGGCGAGGCCGTACCGCGCGGTCGCGGGGGTCGCGGTCGGCGTGCGGAAGTAGCTGTTGAAGTTCTCCTCGCCCGAGAGCACGGTGCCCCACGGCGTCGTGCCGCCGGCGCAGTTGCCGAGCGTGCCGAGCACCACGCGGCCGCTCGGGTCGCTCGCGGTGCGCAGCAGCGCTCCCCCGGCCGCCGGGCCCGTGAGCTCGAGCTCCGTCTCGACGGTCACGCGCCGGCTGCGGGGCCCGATCACGGGCCTCCACGGCGAGCCGACCGCATCGCGCTCGACCTCGACGACCGACATGCCCTGCGCCATCTTCATGATGCGCGACTGCTCGGCGAGGCGGTCGGGGTCGGTCGTCGGCGGGAACATGAGCTGCTCGTTGCAGTACTCGTGGTTCGCGACGAGCACGCCCGTCAGGCCCGACGCATCCGGGATCACGTCGGTGTAGTCGTTGTTGTAGCCGAACTGCCGCGCCTGCGCCTCGGCCGTCTGCGCCTCGGCGTCGAACACCGGCGCGCCCGGCAGCACCGGGTCGCCCCAGCGGATGACCGGCACCCAGCGGTAGCCCGTGGGCACGGTCATCGCGTCGACCGACACGGGCACCGGCGCGATGGGCTCGAACGGCATCGTCGAGGAGCCGGCAGCCGCTGCGGCGGCGCCGCGCGGTCCGCCGAGGGCCGGTGCGACCGCGATCGCGAGGGCGCCCGCGACGCCCAGGCCGAGCGCGCTGCGGCGCGAGAGCACCGCGTCGGCGATGGAGCGGAAGGTCGGGTTCGCGCTCTGGTTGCACTCGGGGCCGAGGCACGCGTCGCCGCACTTGAGCCGGCAGGTGACGAGCGATCGCTTGCCGCGCGCGTGCGAGGCGCTCGGCAGCAGCTGCAGGGGAACGGACATCGGGACTCCTCCGGGTCGGCTTCGCTGGCCAGCCCAGCATCGGCGACCCGAGCGCCACCGCGCCGACGCCCAGGAGAACGCCGGGTGAACGGCGGGGGAACGTCGCTCACCGGCGACGCCGCGACCCGGGAAGGATCAGCGCCCGAGCGCCTCCTCGAGCTCCTCGGTGCGCACCTGCTGCCGCTCGCCCGTCGCCCGGTCCCACACGTCGACGAGGCCCGCGGCCGCGTCGCGGCCGACGATGACGATCTGCGGCACGCCGATGATCTCGGCGTCGCCGAACTTCACGCCCGGCGAGACCTTCGGGCGGTCGTCGAAGAGCACCTCGAGGCCGCGCGCCTCGAGATCGGCGACGACCGACTCGGCGACCTCGAACGCCGTGGCGTCCTTGCCGGTCGCGACGACGTGCACGTCGAAGGGCGCGACCTCGCGCGGCCAGATGATGCCCCGCTCGTCGTGCGACTTCTCGACGATCGCCGCGAGGTTGCGGGTCACCCCGATGCCGTACGAGCCCATCGTGACGGTGACCAGCTTGCCGTTCTGGTCGAGCACCTTGAGCCCGAGCGCTTCGGCGTACTTGCGGCCGAGCTGGAACACGTGGCCGATCTCCATGCCGCGCTCGAGCGTGACGGGGCCCGAGCCGTCGGGAGCCGGGTCGCCCTCCCGCACGCTCGCCGCCTCGACCCAGCCGTCGCCGACGAAGTCGCGGCCGGCCACGAGGCCGAAGACGTGCTTCCCCGGCTCGTTCGCGCCCGTGATCCAGCTCGTGCCGTCGACGACCCGCTTGTCGAGCAGGTAGCGGATGCGCGTGGCGGCCTGCTCGCCGAGCACCGGCCCGGACTGCGACCACGGGCCGATGTAGCCCTTGACGAGGCCCGGGTGGGCCCTGAAGTCGTCGTCGTCCGCGGCCGAGACCTCGGCGGGCTGGAACGCGACCTCGACGCGCTTCTCGTCGACGTCGCGGTCGCCGGGGACGCCGATCACCACGAGCTCCTTCGAGCCGTCGAGGTGCGTCAGGCGCAGCACGACGTTCTTGAGCGTGTCGGCCGCCGTCCACGGCCTGCCGTCCTCGCGCGGGAAGCGCGCGTTCGCGTCGGCGACGAGCGTCTCGATCGTCGGGGTGTCGGGAGTGTCCCGCACCACCGCATCCGCCTGCCCCTCGATCGGCAGCGGCTCGGGCGCGAGCGTCTCGAACGCCTCGACGTTCGCCGCGTAGCCGCCCGCCGAGCGCACGATCGTGTCCTCCCCCACCGGGGTCGGGTGCAGGAACTCCTCGGACTTCGAGCCGCCCATCGCACCCGCGTCGGCCGAGACGATGACGTACTCGAGCCCGAGGCGCTGGAAGATGCGCTCGTACGCGTCGCGCTGGCGCTGGTAGCTCGCCTCGAGGCCCGCGTCATCGACGTCGAACGAGTACGCGTCCTTCATCGTGAACTCGCGGGCGCGCAGCAGCCCGGCGCGCGGGCGGGCCTCGTCGCGGTACTTGTCCTGGATCTGGAAGATCGTGAGCGGCAGCGACTTGTAGCTCGACACGAGGTCCTGCACGAGGAGCGTGAAGACCTCCTCGTGCGTGGGCGCGAGCAGGTGGTCGGCGCCGCGCCGGTCCTGCAGGCGGAAGATGCCGTCGCCGTACTCCGTCCAGCGGCCGGTGAGCTCGTACGGCTCGCGCGGCAGCAGGCCCGGGAAGAGCACCTCCTGCGCGCCGGCCGCCTCCATCTCCTCGCGGATGATGCGCTCGATGTTGCGGCGCACGCGCAGGCCGAGCGGGAGCCACGAGTAGAGCCCCGAGCCGGAGCGGCGGATGTAGCCCGCGCGCAGCAGCAGCCGGTGGCTCGCGACCTCGGCCTCGGCCGGGTCCTCGCGGAGGGTGGTGAAGAAGAGCTCGGAGAGGCGGGTCACCCAGCGATTCTACGGTCGCGAAGCGGCTACCACGGCCGCTCGACGCTCGGCCCCGCGGGCTCGTCGCCGCCCTGGTCGTACTGGTCCTGCTGCTGCTGCTCGGTCTGCGCGCCCTGGTTCTGCTCCTCGAGCCGCTCCTCGGGGGTCTGCGGCTGCTGCCCCTCGCCCTCGGAGTCGCCCTCGGACTCGCCCTCGCCGTCGCCCTGGCCGGACGGGTCCTCGATCTTCTCCTCGATGCGCGGCACGGCCGCCTCGAACTGGGCCGCGGTGTCGGCCTCACCCTCTCGCGGCTCGTCGTGGCAGCCCTCGGGCGTCGCCTCGATGAGCGCGAGCGCCTCGTTGTAGAAGCCGTTGGCGGCCTGCGTGTCCTGCGCCTCGCGCGCGACGTCGCCCTGCCGCTCGATCGTGAACACGAGCGAGGCGACGATGACGCAGTGCTCGTGCAGCTGCACGGGCGTCGCCGGCTCGCCGTGGAGCTCGAGCGACTCCTCGATCTTCGCGCGGCCCTCCTCGAGGGAGCCGGCCATCGCGAGGGAGACGCCGAGGTCGTACGGCGCCTTCCAGGGCTCCGTCCAGTTCCACACCTCGAGGCCGCGCGCCGCATCCGCCGCCTGGCCGTAGGCACGGGACTCGAACCGGTCGATGGTCGTCTGCGACAGCAGGGAGACGCCGATGAGCTTCGTCGCGAGCACGATCGCGGCGAGCGCGACCGGGATGAGGCCCAGCATGAGCCACCACCGCAGCCGCCGCCGCTGCGGGTCGGTGAGCACGCGCCCCTTCGTCGCTCGCCGCATCATGCGCCCTCCTTCGGCAGGATGCCGCGGGTCGAGCGGAGCGACCGCGCGAGGCTGAGCCCCTCCCACGCGAGCAGCAGGGCGATCGGCCCCGCGAGCACCCACGCGACCTCGAGCCTCGCCTCCTCGGTGCGGTCGAGGTCGGCGGCCCCGTCGAGCGCGGCCATCGGCTCGAGCGCGTCGGCGATCGGCAGGGCCGGGTCGCGATGCAGGTAGCTCACGCCGAGCTCGTCGGCGATCGTGCGCAGGCGCCCCTCGTCGATGCGGCTGATCGCATCGCCCCCGGCGGGGTCGGCGAGGTAGCGGTCCTCGTTCGGGTCGAAGCTCGAGATGCGCATGCGGCCGCCCGCCTCCGTGCCGTAGCCGAGCACGAAGCCGCGGTCGACGAGGCCCGCGAGGTCGCCGAACGACTGCGGCGGCTCCTCGGCGGTGTGCTCGCCGTCGCCGAGGTAGAAGACGATCGCGGGCGAGTCGGGCTCGGCGGCGGCGCTGCGCTCGAGCTCGGTCTGCAGGAGGTCGTGCGCGACGGCGACCGAGGTGCCGCGCGACTGCTGCGCGATCTCCGGGCGCAGCGCGCGCATCATCTCGATCACCGCCGAGCCGTCGTCGGTGAGGGGCACGCGCAGCAGCGCCTGCGAGTCGAACGAGATGACCGAGATGTCGGCGCCCGCGAACGCGCGCGCGATCTCGACGACGTCGTCGCGCATCCCCTCGAGCCGCGGCTCGCTCCCCCAGTCCTCGGCGGCGACCGACTGCGACGTGTCGACCACGACGAACACGCGGGCCGAGACGGATGCGGTGGGCACCTCGCCGCCCGGGAGGGCCGGGCGGAAGGCCATGGCGATCGCGAGCGCGACGAGGAGCGTGCGGCGCAGCCACGCGATCCTGCGACCGCGCGCCGCGACGAGCTGCCACGCGCACAGCGCGAGCGCGAGGGCGCCGACGACGGCGACGAGGATCGGGAGGGTCGGGTGGAAGGAGATCACAGCCTCGCCCTCCACGCGAGCGCGACCACGCCCGCGACGAGCAGCAGCACCGCGAGCGGCAGCGCGCCCGGACGGTCGACGACCTGGATCTGCGGCGGCGTCTCGATGTAGCCCGCCTCGATCGCGTTCACGCGGTCGACGATCTGCGGCACCGTCTGGGCGAAGTCGAGCGCGAAGTAGGCGCCGCCGGTGCCCTCGGCGATCTCGCGCAGCTCCTGGGACGCCATGTCGCCGCCGAAGTCGAACGGGTTGATCGCGTACACGCGCACCGCGTTGTCGACAGCGAGCTGGCCGGCCTGCGGCAGGGTGAAGATCTGCTGCCCGTTCACCATGTTGTCGGTCGCGAGGATGATCGAGCGCGGGCGCTCGCTCGCCTCGAGGTCGGCGAAGTCGAGCACGCACGACGCGAGCCCGTCGCCGACGAGCGAGGCGCCGAGGCCGCTCGCGGTGCCGGCGAGGTAGTTGAACTGCTCGTCGGGGCCGAGGGTGCCGTTGAGCGCGCGCACGTAGCGCGCGAGCTGCGACTGGATGTAGTCGTAGTCGCTCGTGAGCGGGAAGGCCATGACGCTCGACGCGTCGAAGATGCGCATGCCGATCCGCTCGCCGTCGAGCTCGGCGGCGAGCTGCTGGTAGACGCCGAGGATCTCGGCGTCGACGTCGACCATCGAGCCCGAGACGTCGAGGCACAGCACGATGTCGCGCTTGTAGTCGTCCTCCTGGTTGGCGTGCACGCCCGACGGGCGGGCGGCGACCGTGCCCGCGAGCGCGAGCCCCGCGAGCGCCGCGACGAGCGCAGCGCCGATCCAGAGCCGGTAGCGCAGCAGCGCGCCGCGGAACGCGGGCAGCGCCGTCATCCGGTCGACGTGCGCGACCGGCAGGCCGCGGTCCCGCCGCCGCTTCGGCAGCACGAGGCCGACGACGACGAGCGCGAGCCCGAGGACCACCGCGATCGCGAGCGCCCACGGCCACAGGAGCGTCACATCCACGTCGCCACCACCTGCCGGGCGGCGCCGATCGCCGCGTCGGGGTCGTGCCGGGCGGAGCGGGCGAACGACGACGGGTAGTACTGGGCGACCGCACCCTCGACCGAGGGGAGGTCGGCCTCGCCCAGGTCGCGGAGCGTCATCACCTCGGCGACGACGCCCGTCGACTCGTGCGCGAAGAAGCGCAGCACGAGGCTCAGCCGCTGCGCGAGCTCGCGCGGCCCGAGCTCGCCCGCTGCGTGCTCGGCGGCGACCTCGTCGATCATGCCGAGGTACTTCTGCTTCACGCTCCGCACGTCGATCGGCACGGGCGGCGGGGGCGGCGGCTCGAGGATGCCGCGCGGCCGGGTGAGGAGCCACGAGAACGCGTAGGCGGCGATGACGACGAGCAGCGCGAGCGCGCCGAGCAGCCACCACGGGCCGTAGCCGAAGGGACCGTACGTGTCGGGCGCGGGGAGCCGCGCGAGATCAGCGGCGCGCACGGCGGTGCCTCTCGAGCAGCCGGAAGAGGCCGCCGATGGCGCCCTCGGTCGAGCCGATGCGCACCGACGCGATGCCGAGCGAGCGCAGGCCCGCCTCGAGCCGCTCGCGCCGCAGCGCGGTCTGCTCGTCGAACGCGCGCCGCAGCCCGCGGTGGCTGCGGAGGAACGGCGGCAGGCCGGCGCCCGTGTCGACGCCGACGAGGTCGCGGTGGTCGCCCGCGCGCGCCATGAGGTCGGCGTCGCCGATCGACACCCACAGCACCTCGTGGCGCGCGTGGAGCCGCCCGAGGTGCACGTCGAGGTCGTGCGTGTAGGCGAGGTCGTCGGCGACCACGACGATGAGCGAGCGCCGACGCATCCGTCGGACCGCGTGCTCGAGCACGCCCTCGAGGCGCGAGCGCGGCCCCTCGAGCGAGACCGCCTCGTCGATGCGGCGCAGCATGCGCTCGAGGTGCGCCTCGGAGCCGCCCTGCGGCTCGCTCTCGATGCGCTCGGCGTCGCCCATCAGGAGCCCCACGCGGTCGCCGTGCCGGGTCGCGAGGTAGCCGAGGACGCCCGCGACGAGGATCGCGAGCTCGCGCTTCGACTCCCCCGACTCGGCGATCGCCGCCATGTTGCGGCCCGAGTCGACGACGAGCAGCACGTTGTGCTGGCGGGAGGCGATGTAGCGCTTGATGAGCGGCACGTGGCTGCGCGCGGTCGCCTTCCAGTCGATGTCCTTGACGTCGTCGCCCGGCTGGTACTCGCGCAGGTCGTCGAAGTCGTGGCTGCGGCCGTGGTGGATCGACTGGTACTCGCCCTCGAGCAGCTCGAGGGTGCGCCGGTGCGCGTGAATCGACATGGTGGTCTTCACCTTGCGCAGCCGCCGCTCCATGCTCGGCCCTACGGCGTCCGCACGGCGCCGAACACGGCGTCGATGATCTGCTCGCTCGTCACGCCGTCGGCCTCGGCCTCGTAGCCGAGGATGAGGCGGTGCCGCAGCACGGGGTGCCGCAGGTCCTTGACGTCCTCCGGGATGACCCAGTCGCGGCCCTGCACGAGCGCGAGCGCGCGCGCCGCCTGCGAGAACGACAGCGAGCCGCGCGGGCTCGCGCCGTACTCGATGTAGCCGGCGAGCTGCGCGCCGATGTAGTCGGTCGCGTGGCGCGTGACGTACATGAGCTGGACGACGTAGTTCGTGATCGCCTGGTCGACGTAGACGCGCTTCGCGAGCCCCTGGAGGAAGCGGACGTCGTCGAGCGTCGCGACCGGACCGTCGTGCCCGCGCTCGAACACGCCCGTCTCGGCCCGCCGCACGATCTCGGCCTCCTCGGTCGGCGACGGGTAGGTGAGCACCTCCTTGAGCAGGAAGCGGTCGAGCTGCGCCTCGGGCAGCGTGTACGTGCCCTCCTGCTCGATGGGGTTCTGCGTCGCGAGCACGAGGAACGGCTGCGGGAGCGCGTGCGTCTCGCCGCCGATCGACGTCTGCCGCTCCTGCATCGCCTCGAGCATCGCCGACTGCGTCTTCGCGCTCGAGCGGTTGATCTCGTCGAGCAGCACGAAGTTCGCGTGCACGGGGCCGAGCTGCGTGCGGAACTCGCCCGAGTGCTGGTCGTAGATCTGGGTGCCGACGATGTCGCTCGGCAGCAGGTCGGGGGTGCACTGGATGCGGTGGAAGGAGGCCGAGACGGACCTCGCGAGCGTCGCGGCCGCGGTGGTCTTCGCGAGTCCGGGCACCGACTCCATGAGCACGTGCCCGCCGGTGAGCAGCGCGACGAGCAGGGAGCGCAGCAGGTGGTGCTGGCCCACGACGGTCGACTGGAACGACTGCTCGACCGAGCGGATGATGCCCTTCGCGCGCTCGAGCTCCTCGGGCGTGATGGGGTCCCGGCCGGGGACTGCTGCGGACACGCGCGCTCCAATCGGTGGCTCCTCGCGGGTGCCGGCGGGCGCCGGCGGGCCCCCCCCCGGCCCACCCCCCCCGCCCCCGCCCCCCCCGGGCGCGCCCGCCTCGCCGCCGCCCTCCCCCACCTCTGATCCTCAACCGGTTCTGTGGTCGGCGGACGCGATTATCGT
>NZ_JANQCH010000064.1 GCF_024723325.1 Agrococcus sp. HG114 | reverse complement strand
GCGCAGGGCTCGCCGCGCTGCTGCTCCACGCGGTGCCCGTGCCCGACGTCGTGCTCGGCGGCGCGATCGCGTGCCTCGTCGCAGCGCTCGGCGCGTGGGCGCCGGGCGTAGCCGAGCCTGCGGCGCCGGCGGAGGGCTCGCGCGCCTGAGCGGCGCGGCGACTAGCTCAGCTGGGTCCGCTCCACCCACTGGAGGTACTCGTCGGTGACGGTGCCCGTGACGTAGTCGCCCGTGAAGCACGACATCTCGAGGCCCTGGATGTCGCTCCCGTCGAGGATCGCGCGCTGCAGGTCGTCGACCTCCTGGTAGACGAGGAAGTCGCTGCCGAGCGCCTCGTTCACCTGCGGGATCGAGCGGCCTGAGGCGATGAGCTCGCCGCGCGAGGGCATGTTGATGCCGTACACGTGCGGGAAGCGCACGGGCGGCGCCGCCGACGTGAAGGTGACGGTGTTCGTGCCGACCGAGCGCATCATCTCGACGATCTCGCGGCTCGTCGTGCCGCGCACGATCGAGTCGTCGACGACGAGCACGTTCTTGCCGCGGAACTCGCTCTCGAGCGCGTTGAGCTTCTGCCGCACCGACTTCTTGCGCTGCTGCTGCCCGGGCATGATGAACGTGCGCCCGACGTAGCGGTTCTTGTAGAACCCCTCGCGGTACTCGATGCCGAGGCGGCGCGCGACCTCCATCGCCGCCGGCCGCGAGGAGTCGGGGATGGGCATGACGACGTCGATCGCGCCGGAGGGCGTGTACTGCGCGATCGTGTCGGCGAGCCGCTCGCCCATGCGCAGCCGCGACTCGTAGACGTTGATGCCGTTCATCACCGAGTCGGGGCGCGCGAGGTAGACGTACTCGAACGCGCACGGCATGAGCACCGGGCGGTCGTGCGTCATGGCCGACACGAGCTCGCCGTCGGGCGTGATGAAGACGGCCTCGCCGGGCGCGACGTCGCGCTCGACGTGGAACCCGCTGCCGCTGAGCGCGACCGACTCGCTCGCGACCATCCACTCGGTGCGGCCCGCGTCGCTCACGCGGCTGCCCAGCACGAGCGGGCGGATGCCGAACGGGTCGCGGAACGCGAGCAGCCCGTGGCCGGCGATGAGCGCGATGACGGCGTACGAGCCCTCGATGCGCTCGTGCACGCGGCGCACCGCGGTGAAGAGCCGGTCGGCGTCGAGGTCGCCGCCGCGCACGAGCGACTGCAGCTCGCTCCCGAGCACGTTGACGAGCATCTCGGTGTCGCTGCCGGTGTTCACGTGCCGGTGGTCGACCGTCGCGAGCTCGTGCTCGAGCTCGCGCGAGTTCGTGAGGTTGCCGTTGTGCACGAGCACGATGCCGTAGGGGGCGTTGACGTAGAACGGCTGCGCCTCGAGCTCGTTCTCGGCCTCGCCGCGCGTCGCGTAGCGCACGTGGCCGAGGCCGTAGTCGCCGAGCAGCGCGCGCATGTCGCGGGTGCGGAACGCCTCGCGCACCTGACCCTTGGCCTTCTTCAGGTGGATCGAGCGGCCCTCGGCCGTCGCGATGCCGGTCGAGTCCTGCCCGCGGTGCTGGAGGAGGGCGAGTGCGTCGTAGACCTGCTGGTTGACGCTCGAGTCGGAGACGATGCCGACGATGCCGCACACAGGCGAGCTCCTTCTGTCGCGGGGCTGACGCTCCAGCCTACCCGCGTCCCCGTGCCGCAGTCGGGCGGATGCGTCGGGTCACCGTCCACCGCGCTTCCAGCCAGCGGCGGCACAGTGGGGGACATGAGCTTCGACACCGAATCCATCAAGCACCTGCCCGAGCAGACCCAGGAGTGGCCCGGCTGGACGGATCGGCTCCAGCCCGTCCCCGATCACGGGGAGACGAGCTACGTCGGCCGCGGCCGGCTCGAGGGGAAGCGCGCCCTCGTCACCGGCGGCGACTCCGGCATCGGCCGCGCGACCGCGATCGCGTTCGCGAAGGAGGGCGCCGACGTCGCGATCGCCTACCTCCCGCAGGAGCAGGAGGACGCCGACGAGACGAAGCGCCAGATCGAGGCGGCGGGCCGCAAGGCGGTGCTCGTCGCGACCGACCAGCGCACCGAGCAGGCCAACCTCGACCTCGCGCAGCAGGCGGTCGAGGGCCTCGGCGGCATCGACATCCTCGTGAACAACGCCGGCTACCAGATGGCGCAGGAGTCGCTCGCCGACATCACCGACGCGCAGCTGCGCCAGACGTTCGAGACGAACATCTTCGCGATGTTCAACCTCACGCGCGCGCTGCTGCCGCACCTCGGCGAGGGCGCGAGCATCATCAACTGCTCGTCGATCCAGGCGTTCGACCCCTCGGACACGCTGCTCGACTACGCCTCGACGAAGGCGGCGATCAACAACTTCACGGTCAACCTCGCCGCGCAGCTCGGCAGCAAGGGGATCCGCGTGAACGCCGTCGCGCCGGGCCCGATCTGGACGCCGCTCCAGCCCTCGACGAAGCCCTCGGTGAAGGACTTCGGCATGAACGCGCCGCTCGGCCGCCCCGGGCAGCCGATCGAGGTGGCGACGGCGTTCGTCTACCTCGCGAGCGACGAGGCGAGCTACGTCTCGGGCACCGTGCTCGGCGTCACGGGCGGCAAGCCGGTCTTCTAGCCCTCGCCCCGAGCACAACGCAAGCCCGCGAGCCGCACTGCGCGGCCCGCGGGCTCGTTGCTGGGCGGGGGCCGCTACTTCGCGGCGCCGGGCTTGCGTTGTGCACGCCCCGAGGGGCGGCCGGGGTCAAGCCGCGACGCGGTCGCGCGCCGCGGCGAACGCCGCGACCGCGCGGTCGACGTCGGCGTCGGAGTGGGCGGCCGAGAGCTGCACGCGGATGCGGGCCTCACCGCGCGGCACGACGGGGAACGAGAATGCGGTGACGTACACGCCCTCCTCGAGCATCGCATCCGCCATCTGCGCCGCGAGCCGGGCGTCGTGGAACATCACCGCGGTGATGGGGTGCTCGCCCGGCAGCAGCTCGAAGCCGTGCGCCTCCATGCCCGCGCGGAACCGCTCGGTGTTGCGGCGCAGCTGCTCGCGCAGCTCGCCCGCGCTCTCGACGAGGTCGAGCGCCGCGAGCGAGCCGGCGACGACCGAGGGCGCGAGCGCGTTCGAGAAGAGGTAGGGGCGCGAGCGCTGACGCAGCAGGTCGACGATCTCGCGGCGCGCCGCGATGTAGCCGCCCGAGGCGCCGCCGAGCGCCTTGCCGAGCGTGCCGGAGATGATGTCGACGCGGTCCTGCACGCCCGCGAGCTCCGGCGTGCCGGCGCCCGTCGCGCCGGTGAAGCCGACCGCGTGCGAGTCGTCGACCATCACCATCGCGTCGTAGCGCTCGGCGAGGTCGCAGATCGCCTCGAGCGGCGCGAGGTAGCCGTCCATCGAGAACACGCCGTCGGTGACGATGAGCCGGCGGCGCGCGCCCGCGGCCTCCTGCAGCCGCGCCTCGAGCTCGGCCATGTCGCGGTTCGCGTAGCGGTGGCGGGCCGCCTTCGACAGGCGGATGCCGTCGATGATCGACGCGTGGTTGAGGGCATCCGAGATCACCGCGTCGTCGGGCCCCAGCAGCGTCTCGAACAGCCCGCCGTTCGCGTCGAAGCACGACGAGTAGAGGATGCACGCCTCCTGGCCGAGGAACGCGGCGAGCCGCGACTCGAGCTCGAGGTGCTGGGTCTGGGTGCCGCAGATGAACCGCACCGAGGCCATCCCGAAGCCCCACTCGTCGAGCGCGGCCTTGGCCGCCTCGACGATGCGCGGGTCGTCGGCGAGGCCGAGGTAGTTGTTGGCGCAGAAGTTCAGCACCTCGGCGCCGTTCGCGACGACGGTCGCCGCCTGCGGGGAGGCGATCGCGCGCTCGCGCTTGGTGAGGCCTGCGGCCTCGATCTCGGCGAGCTCGTCGGCGATGGAGTCACGGATGGAGTACACGGGTCACGCTCCCTGCAGATCGGTGAAGTCGAGGACGACCTTGCCCGCATCGCCGGAGCGGGCGCGCTCGAACGCGGCCTCCCAGTCGGCGAAGGCGAAGCGGTCGGTGATGACGGGGGAGACGTCGAGCCCGGTCTGGGCCATCGCCGCCATCGCGTACCAGGTCTCGAACATCTCGCGCCCGTAGATCCCCTGGATCGTGAGCATGTGCGAGACGACCTTCGCGAAGTCGACCTCGATGGGCTGCGCGGGCAGGCCGAGCATCGCGATGCGGCCGCCGAAGTTGAGGTTCTCGATGATGCCGACGAGGGCCGAGGGGGAGCCCGACATCTCGAGCGCGACGTCGAAGCCCTCCTGCATGCCGAGCTCGCGCTGCACGGCCCCGATCGACTCCTCCCGCGGGTTGAGCGCGCGGAAGCCGAGCGAGCGGGCCAGCTCGAGCCGCGGCTCGGCGATGTCGGTGATCACGATGTGGCGGGCGCCCGCGTGCCGGGCGACCATCGCGGCCATGAGCCCGATGGGGCCCGCGCCGGTCACGAGCACGTCCTCGCCGATGACCGGGAACTTCAGGGCGGTGTGGACCGCGTTGCCGAACGGGTCGTAGATGCCGAACACGTCGAGCTGCTCGGGCGTCGCGGTGGCGGCGGTGAGCCCCGGGTGCACCCACACGTTCGTCGCGGGCAGCACGACGTGCTCGGCGAAGCAGCCGTCGCGCTGCACGCCGAGGTTCGAGGTGTGGATGCACAGGTGCCGGCGGCCGGCGCGGCAGTTGCGGCAGTGCCCGCACACGACGTGCCCCTCGCCGCTCATCAGCTGCCCGACGGCGTAGTCCGTGACGCCCTCGCCCACCTCGACGATCTCGCCGCAGAACTCGTGCCCGACGGTCAGCCCCGGCGTCACCGCGGACTGCGCCCACGCATCCCACCCGTCGATGTGCAGGTCGGTGCCGCAGATGCCGGCGCGCAGCACGCGCACCTTCACGTGGCCAGCGGGGGTCTCAGGCTCGGGCAGCTCGATGAGCTCGAGCCCCGGCTTGCCTCGGGTCACGAGTGCGCGCATGGGTGTCTCCGTCGACGTGGTGGGTGTGCCGCGCCCATCCAACCACCCGCGAGCGCTTCTCGACCGGGTCAGTGGTCGGCCGGCGCGATAATCGCGTCCGCCGACCACTGACCCGGTTGAGAGCGAGGACGGCGCGCGGCGCTCGGTAGCCTGGACGCATGACCGATCCGTATGCGTCCGCCGGCGTCGACACCGGGGCGGGCGACCGCGCGGTCGAGCTCATGAAGGCCGCGGTCTCGCGCACCCACGGTCCCGGCGTGCTCGGCGGCTTCGGCGGCTTCGCGGGGATGTTCGACCTCTCGGCCGCGGGCGCGTACGCGAAGCCCCTCCTCGCGACCTCGACCGACGGCGTCGGCACGAAGCTCGCACTGGCGCAGGCGATCGACAAGCACGACACGATCGGCCAGGACCTCGTCGGCATGGTCGTCGACGACATCGTCGTCGTCGGCGCGAAGCCGCTCTTCATGACCGACTACATCGCGTGCGGCAGGGTCGTGCCCGAGCGCATCGCCGACATCGTGCGCGGCATCGCCGAGGCGTGCGAGGCCACCGGCACGGCGCTCGTGGGCGGCGAGACAGCCGAGCACCCGGGCGTCATGGCGCCCGACGACTACGACATCGCGGGGGCGGCGGTCGGCATCGTCGAGGCGGATGCGGTGCTGGGCGCCGAGCGCGTCGCCGAGGGCGACGTCGTGGTCGCCATGGCCTCCTCGGGGCTGCACTCGAACGGCTTCAGCCTCGTCCGCCACGTCCTCGCGGAGCGCCGCATCGCGCTCACCGACAGGGTCGACGAGCTCGGCGGCGTGGCTGCCGAGGTGCTGCTCGAGCCGACGCGGCTCTACACCCTTCCCGTGCTCGGGATGCTCGAGCAGGGGCTCGGCGTGCACGCCGTCTCGCACGTCACCGGCGGCGGCATCGCCGCGAACCTCGCGCGCGTGCTGCCGCAGGGCCTCGCCGTCGAGGTCGACCGCTCCGCGTGGCAGGTGCCGTCGGTGTTCGACGCGCTCGCGGAGCTCGGCGACTTCCCCCTCACCGACGCGGAGGGCACCTGGAACCTGGGCCTCGGGATGCTCGTGGTCGCGTCGGCCGCGGACGCCGAGCGCGTCGCTGCGGCGAGCGCTGCGGCCGGCATCCCGGCGAGCGTCGTCGGGACGGTGGAGCGCGCGCCCGCGGCCCTCGAGGGCGGCGGCTGGGTGCAGGGCGCGAAGGGCGTCGACGGCGGCGCGGTGCGGCTCACCGGCAGCTACCGCTGACCGCTGCCGGCCCCCACGGCGAGTCGGTCGTGCGTCCAGGAGATCTTGAGGCGCGCGGCGTACGGTGCATCCGTTCGCACGGGCGTGACCCGCACTGAGACCAGGGAGGACGCGGCATGGCGCAGGACCCGGGCCGCTTCCAGCAGCCGGAGCCCGATCGGCGACGTCGCGCCTCTGAGCAGTCGCCGCCGGAGCCGACGAGCCCGAGTGCGGCCGCTCCGCACGACGCGGCGCCCCGCTTCTCGCGGACGCAACCCGGCCCGACCCCCACGATGGGGCCGCCGCAGACTCCCACCATGGAGCAGGCCGACGGCGCGCGGCCGAACCCCGCCTACATCCCGCCGAACGTCGCGCAGCGCTACTCGACGCCGGTGTCCGGCGGCGACGCGCAGCTCATCCACCCGGCCGCCGCGCAGCTCACGCGGTACACGCAGTACGGCGTGCCGGTGTACCGGGCGCCCGTGTACTCCTATGCCGCCGCCCCGCAGCGCGGCCTCTCCATCACCGCGATGGTCCTGGGCCTGTGCTCGGCGGTCTTCGCCTGGACGCTCGTCGTCGTGCCCATCATCGGCGTCGTCTTCGCGATCATCGCGCTCCGCCGCGAGCCCGCGGGGCGACGGATGGCCATCACGGGCCTCATCGGCTCGGCGATCGGGATCGTCCTCGTGCTCGCGCTCTACCTCGCGCCGCTCATCGGCCTGCTGGGAGTGCTCATGATGGGCCCGACCAGCGGTCCCTGACGTTCGCCGCCCGTTCAGCCGCCGTGCACCGGACGGTTCGACGCGGCGCACCGGGCGGCCATAGGCTGAGCGCTGCGCTCCCGCGCCGCTCCCACCAGCACGCAAGGAACACGATGACCTACACGCCTCCCGAGCAGCCCGCGCAGGGCGGGTACGAGCCCGCCCAGGGCGGCTACCAGCCGGCCGCGCCCACGGGATACCAGCCATACGACGCGGGCCAGTCGATGTACGGCTCGTACGCGGCGGCGCCGGTGTCGACGAAGCGCACCATGTCGCTGTGGGGCCTGATCCTCGGCATCTCGAGCATCGTGCTCCCGCTGTTCGTCAACGCGATCGCGGGCGGCGTGCTCTCGGGCATCGGCCTCGCGAAGGAGCCCGCGGGCAAGACGATGGCGATCTGGGGCCTCGTGCTGTCGGTGCTCGGCTTCATCTGGGCGTTCATCTTCTGGCCGCTCGTGTTCGCGGTCATCGTCGCCGCGGCGTTCTCGAGCCAGTACTCGTACTGACGCGCACGCGCGGCGCCCGCTCCACGGGCGCCCGCGTCGCGCAGCCTCAGGTCTCCTGCCGGTGGCCCAGCTGCTCGGGCTCGCCCGTGCGCGCGCGGATCTCGGCCTCCTCGCGCTCGAGCTGCCGGCGCCCGCGGCGCACGCCGAAGAGGTAGATCGCGTCGAGCACCCCGAGGGTGTTCGTCACGAGCAGCGCGCCGAACCACGGCTTGCTGTCGTCCTTCGCCGCCCGCCAGAGCGACGCGCCCTTCCACGCGAGGCTCCACGCGACGAGGGCGAGCACGCCCGCACGCGTCCCCGGTCGCTGCATGCTCGCGGCGAGCGCCGCCCGGTCCATCGATCCGCGCACGAGAGCCCCCTTCCGACGCCGCAGCCCGCGCCCTGCGCGCACGCGGCGGCCGAGGTCACTGTCGCACGTCGACGGCGCGACCGCGAGTGGCCAGTTGCCTCAGCACTCGATGAAGGCCACGGCGAGGCCGCCGAGCGCGGTCTCCTTGTACTTGTCGCTCATGTCGGCGCCCGTGCGCCGCATCGTCTCGACCGCGGTGTCGAGGCTCACGTAGTGGGTGCCGTCGCCCTGCTTGGCCATGCGCGCGGCGTTGATCGCCTTGACGCTCGCCATCGCGTTGCGCTCGATGCAGGGGATCTGCACGAGCCCCTTGATCGGGTCGCACGTGAGGCCGAGGTTGTGCTCGATGCCGATCTCGGCGGCGTTCTCGATCTGCGCCGGGGTCGCGCCCAGCACGGCGGCGAAGCCCGCGGCGGCCATCGCGCAGGCGGAGCCGACCTCGCCCTGGCAGCCGACCTCGGCGCCCGAGATCGACGCGTTCGACTTGATGATGATGCCGATCGCGCCGGCGACGAGCAGGAACCGCACCTCCCACGGCACCTCGTCGTCGACGCAGTTCGCGAAGCGGTCGGCGTAGTGCATGACCGCGGGGATGATGCCCGCCGCGCCGTTCGTGGGCGCGGTGACGACGCGCGCGCCGGCCGCGTTCTCCTCGTTCACCGCGAGCGCGTAGAGGTTGACCCACTCCATGCCCTCGAGCAGGTCGGGGCGCCCCGCCTTCGGGCTCGCGTCGCGCTCGAGCAGCTTCGCGTGCCAGTCCTTCGCGCGGCGCTTGACGTCGAGCCCGCCCGGCAGGATGCCGTCGGTCTCGATGCCGTGGGCGACGCACTCCTGCATGACCTCCCAGATGCGCTCGAGCTGGGCGATGGTCTCGTGTCGGGGGCGCCAGGCCGACTCGTTCTCGAGCATGAGCTCGTGCACCGAGAGGCCGGTCTGCTCGCAGAGCGCGACGAGCTCGTCGCCGTGGCTGAAGGGGTAGCGCACCGGGTGCAGCTGCTCGGCGGGCTCGGGCACGGGGGAGAGGACGTCGCCCTCGTCGTGCCGCATGACGAAGCCGCCGCCAATCGAGTAGTACCCGGCGCTCGCGATCGTCTCGTCGGATGCGTCGTAGGCGGTGATGCGGAGGGCGTTCGGGTGCTCGCGCCGCACGGTGAGCGGGCGGAAGACGAAGGCCTTCGCCTCGTCGAACGGCACGCGGTGGCGGCCGCCGAGCAGCAGCTCGCCGCTCGCGCGGATCTCGTCGAGCGTCGCGGCGATCTGCGGCGTCTCGACGGTGTCGGGCGCGAGCCCCGCGAGCCCGAGCATGATCGCCGTGTCGGTGCCGTGCCCGGAGCCGGTCGCGCCGAGCGAGCCCAGCAGGTCGATGCGCAGCCGCACGATCTCGTCGAAGCGGCCCGTCGCATCCGCCTGGCCGACGAAGTCGAGCGCCGCGCGCATGGGGCCGACGGTGTGCGACGACGACGGGCCGATGCCGATCTTGAACAGGTCGAGGACCGAGAGCGACTCGAACACGGGCGCGGTCGCCGTCGCGTGGCTGCCGACCTCGACGGGCTCCTGGAGCTTGGCGTTGGTGATGGCGTGCGACGTCACGGTCGGCTCCTTCGGGTCATCGGCCGGGCGCCGTCGTGCTCGACGGCAGCGCCGGCCCCTCGCTCAGGCGCTGCGCCCCTGCTGCTCCTCGGCGTAGTCGTCGCCGGTGCCGGGGGTGTACTCGGCGTAGTCGGCCCACTTGTCGACGAGGTCGTCGTTCGCGGGGGCACCGCCGAGCTCCTGCTGGAGCACGGAGTAGTTGATGTTCGGGCTGAATGACTTCAGCTCACGTGCCAGCTTCGTGTGCTTGGCCTTCTGGCGACCACGACCCATGCTGGACCCCCCTTGCGGACGGCGCCGGCCGACGGGCCGACGAACGGTGTGAGAACTGGGATGATCAGTCCAACTTCCATCCTAGCATCGCGCCCGTCTGGCGGCTGTGGCCGGGCCATGCCGGGGGATAGGGTCTCGCGCCCGTCACGCGGCGGTCGCCGGCGCGAGCAGCGCGCCCACGAGCAGGCCGGCGGATGCGGCGAGCGCGCCGCCGAGGACGGTCGCGGCGATCGTCGCGAGGGCGCGCCCGCTCCGGCGCCCCTCGAGCTGCTCGACCGCCTGCACCGCGAACGCCGAGTAGGTCGAGAGCCCGCCGCAGAAGCCGGTCACGAGCACGGCCCTCCACGCGTCGTCGAGCACGAGCACGCCCGTGAGCGCGCCCGCGAGCAGGCTCGCGACGAGGTTCACGAGGATCGTCGCGCGCACCGGGCGGCGGTGGGGGAGCGCGCCCGCGAGGAAGCGCACGACCGCGCCGAGCCCGCCGGCGGCCGCGAGCCCGAGCAGCTCGATCGCGCTCACCGCGCGCGGCTCCGCGCGAGGCGACGGCCGAGGGCGAGCCCCGCCCATGCGGCGGCGAGCGCCGAGAGCAGTGCGGCGAGCGCGAAGGCGATGCCCGGGAGGGCGGGCACGACCGCACTCCAGCCCGCTCCCGCCGCGCTCAGCGCGACGCTCGCGACGGCGACCCCGCTGAAGGTCGTGAAGCCGCCGAGCACCCCCGCGCCGGCGCCGTGCCGCAGCCACGCCGGGGCGTCGGCGAGCGCCGCGACGGAGAGCCCGAGCAGGCCGCTCCCGAGCGCGTTCACGAGCAGCAGCGCCCACCCCTGCTCGATCGACGCCTCGAGCACGGCGCGCGCCGCAGTGCCGATGGCGCCGCCGATCGCGACCGCGACGATCGAGGGCAGCAGGGGCACGCGCGCAAGGCTACGGCGCGCGAGAGCGGGATCCGACATCCGCCGCTTGACGTTGACGCGGCGTCAACCCCTACCGTCGTCGGCATGGAGTGGTCGATCCAGCGCATCGCGAGGCTCGCCGGCGTCTCGAGCCGCACGTTGCGGCACTACGACGCCGTCGGGATCCTCGCCCCCTCCCGCACGGATGCGGCGGGGATGCGGTGGTACGACGAGGCATCGCTCGCGCGCCTGCAGCGCATCCTGCTGCTGCGCGGCCTGGGCGTCGGCATCCCCGCGATCGCCGAGAGCCTCGAGCGCGCGAGCGACGAGGAGGCGCTGCGCGCGCACCTCGTCGACCTCGAGCGCGAGTCCGACCGCATCCGCAGGCAGATCCGCGCCGTCGAGCAGACGCTGCGGGCACGACAGGAAGGACGGGCCATGGCGGCTGAGGACGCGCTCGACGGATTCGACCAGAGCCGGTACGAGCAGGAGGTCACCGAGCGGTGGGGCCGGAAGGCCTGGGAGGACGGGCAGGCGTGGTGGCGGCGCATGTCCGACGACGACAAGCGCGCCTTCCAGCAGGAGCACCTCGACATCGCGGCGGGCTACGCGGCCGCGCGAGCGGCCGGCGCGCCGGTCGACGCCGACGAGGTGCAGGCGCTCGTCGCCCGCCACTACGCGTGGGTCGGCGCGGGCTGGCAGACGGAGGCGCCGCCGCTCGAGGCGTTCGCGGGCCTCGGCGACATGTACGTCGCCGACGAGCGCTTCGCCGCGAACTACGGAGGCCCCGAGGGGGCCGCGTACGTGCGCGACGCGATGCGCGCGTTCGTCGAGCGGCGCGCATAGCCGGCGCGCGGGGCGATCCATAGCCGAGGAAGGCTCGCCCCACCGGGGACGGGTGGCAGGATCGACGGGTGCACCTGCTCTCGCTGGCCAGCCTCAAGAACCGGGCACTCGTCGCGCTCGCGACGATCTGCATCGCGATCTTCGGCGGCGTGGCGCTCGCGAGCCTCAAGACCGAGCTGACGCCGGAGCTCGAGCTGCCGGCGGTCGTCGTCACGACGACGCTCGCGGGCGCGAGCCCGGAGATCATGAGCGAGGACGTCACCGGCCCCATCGAGCGGGCGATCCAGTCGGTGCCCGGGCTCGAGGGCACGAGCGGCACGTCATCGACCTCCTCGAGCGTCGTGGTCGCGCAGTTCACCTACGGGATCAGCATCCCGACCACCGAGCAGCGCGTGCAGCAGGCGGTCAACCGCATCGCGAGCCAGCTGCCGGAGACCGCCGAGCCGACGGTGCTCACGGGCTCGATCGCCGACTTCCCGGTGCTGCGCATCGCCGTCTCGGGTCCCGGCGAGCCGTCGGCGCTCGTCGACCGGATCGAGACGATCGCCGTGCCGCAGCTCGAGCGCACCGACGGCGTGCGGGCCGTGCAGCTGCAGGGCGCGCCCGGTCAGCGCATCACCATCAGCCCCGATGACGCAGCGCTCGCCGCGCGCGGCCTCTCGCGCGCCGACATCGCCGACGCGGTCGACGAGCACGGGCAGCTGCTGCCGGGCGGCACGGTCGACGACGGCGACCAGACGCTCAGCGTGCAGATCGGCGCGCGGCTCGAGTCGGTCGACGACGTCGCCGGCCTCCCGCTCACGGGCGACACCGCGATCGGCGACGTCGCCGACGTCGCGCTCGACGAGGACCCGATCTCCTCTGTCGCGATCGTCGACGGCGAGCGCGCGATCATCCTCTCGATCACGAAGACGCAGGCCGCGAACACGGTCGACGTCTCGCACGCGGTGCAGGAGCTGCTGCCGAGCATCCGCGAGGAGCTCGGCGAGGGCGTGGCGTTCACGACCGTGCTCGACCAGGCGCCGTACATCGAGCACTCCATCGAGGCGCTCGCGGTCGAGGGCGCGCTCGGCCTCGCCTTCGCGGTGCTCGTCATCCTCGTGTTCCTCTGGTCGCTGCGCTCGACCCTCGTGACCGCCGTCTCGATCCCGGTGTCGGTGCTCATGACGTTCGTCGGCATGTGGGGCGCGAGCTACTCGCTCAACGTCCTCACGCTCGGTGCGCTCACGATCTCGATCGGCCGCGTCGTCGACGACTCGATCGTCGTGATCGAGAACATCAAGCGCCACATGGCGTTCGAGCCGTCCCGCTCGAAGGCGATCCTGGATGCGGTGCGCGAGGTCGCGGGAGCGATCACGGCGTCGACGCTCACGACGGTCATCGTCTTCCTGCCGCTCGCGTTCGTGAGCGACATCACGGGCGAGCTCTTCCGGCCGTTCGCGCTCACCGTGACGCTCGCGCTCGCGTCGTCGCTCGTCGTCGCGCTCACGATCGTGCCGGTGCTCGCATCCTGGCTGCTGCGCCGCCCGAAGGAGGCGGTCGCGGCGGAGGCGGCCGCCGCCGCGCGCGCCGCCCGGGCCGCGTC
>NZ_JANQCH010000063.1 GCF_024723325.1 Agrococcus sp. HG114 | reverse complement strand
CGTGCCTGCCGCCCGCCGCGACGAGCGCCACGGCGAGCGCACGGGCGCGCTCGGGCCCGAGCCGGAGCCCCGCGGGCTCGGCGCCGGACCCGCGGTCGACCCACACCTGCCCGCCGGTGACGAAGACATCCGTCACCGCAGCCTCGGCGACGAGCGGCGCGAGCTCCGCGAACTCGCGGAGCGGTCCGCCATCGGCACCCGTGCGCACGGGACCGGCGCGCACGGCGCGATCGGCGCCGGCGACGAACGGGATCCCGCGCGCTCGTGCTTCCATGCGAGCGGACGGTAGGCGACAGCGCCGCGACCTCGGCGCGCCGCCGCCCGGCCCTGTGGAGAGGGGGCGGACGCGAAGCGGCGCCCACCGGGGGACGGGGGCGCCGCCGCAGGAGGACGAATGGGGGATCCGTCGGCACCCTGCTCGCGTCGGCAGCGCCGACGGCGACCATGCTAGGCGCGCCGCGGGGCGAGCCCGGGAGCAACACGGCCACCTCGGCCCCCGGGCCGGAGCGGGCCGTCTCCCCCGGCGGCGCGCGACGAGGCCGGGAGCGCCCGCGTCGCTCGGTAGGCTCGACCGCGACGAGGAAGTCAGGAGAACGCCGTGTCCGACCACATCGACCACCTGCTCACCGAGACCCGCCGCTTCGCGCCGCCGGAGGCGCTCGCACGCGAGTCCGCGACCACCGCCGCGCTCTACGAGCGGGCGGCGGAGGACCGGCTCGGCTTCTGGGCCGAGCAGGCGCGCGAGCTGCAGTGGGCGACGCCGTTCACCGAGGTGCTCGACTGGCAGCCGCCGCACGCGCGGTGGTTCCACGACGGCACGCTCAACGTGGCCGTCAACTGCCTCGACCGGCACGTCGAGGCCGGCCACGGCGACCGGGTGGCGCTGCACTGGGAGGGCGAGCCGGGCGACCGCCGCACGATCACCTATGCGGAGATGACGACCGAGGTGAAGCGGCTCGCGAACGTGCTGACCTCGCTCGGCGTGCGCGCCGGCGACCGCGTCGCGATCTACCTCCCGATGCTGCCGGAGGCGGTCGCGGCGATGCTCGCGTGCGCGCGCATCGGCGCCGTCCACACCGCGGTCTTCGGCGGCTTCAGTCCCTCGAACCTGCGCGGCCGCATCGACGACGCGGGCGCCACGCTCGTCATCACGACCGACGGCGGGCACCGCAAGGGCAAGGTCTTCCCCCTCAAGCCCACGGTCGACGAGGCGCTCCGCGAGCCGGGCCACGGCGTCGAGAAGGTGCTCGTCGTCAAGCGCGGCGAGAACGAGATCGACTGGGTCGAGGGCCGCGACGTCTGGTACCACGAGGCGATGGCGGCGGCCTCGCCCGAGCACGAGGCCGAGGC
Organism: Agrococcus sp. HG114; assembly: GCF_024723325.1. Lineage (GTDB taxonomy): Bacteria > Actinomycetota > Actinomycetes > Actinomycetales > Microbacteriaceae > Agrococcus. The sequence goes on along the minus strand of NZ_JANQCH010000063.1, from coordinate 11,978 downwards.
GTTCCCGGCCGAGCACCCGCTCTTCATCCTCTACACCTCCGGCACGACCGGCCGGCCGAAGGGCATCCTGCACACGAGCGCGGGCTACCTGACCCAGACCTCGTTCACCCACCGCCACGTGTTCGACCTCAGGCCCGAGACCGACGTCTACTGGTGCACCGCCGACATCGGCTGGGTCACCGGGCACAGCTACATCGTCTACGGGCCGATGGCGAACGGCACGACGCAGGTCATGCACGAGGGCACGTTCGACACCCCGACGCCCGAGCGCCCGTGGCAGATCATCGAGCGCTACGGGGTGACGATCTTCTACACCGCGCCCACGGCCATCCGCACCTTCATGAAGCTCGGCCGCCAGCACACGCAGTCGAGCGACCTGTCGAGCCTGCGCGTGCTCGGCACGGTCGGGGAGCCCATCAACCCCGAGGCCTGGATGTGGTACCGCGACGTGATCGGCGGCGGCACGACCCCGGTCGTCGACACGTGGTGGCAGACCGAGACGGGGGCGATCATGATCTCGGCGCTCGCCTCCGTCACGACGCTCAAGCCCGGCAGCGCCCAGGTCCCGATCCCGGGCATCGACGTCGACGTGCTCGACGAGTCGGGCGCGCCGGTCGCCGACGGCGACGGCGGGCTGCTCGTCGTGACGAGCCCGTGGCCGTCGATGCTGCGCACGATCCACGGGGACGACGAGCGCTACCGCGAGACGTACTGGGAGAAGTTCGGCGACAAGTACTTCGCCGGCGACGGGGCCCGCAAGGACGAGGACGGCGAGATCTGGCTGCTCGGCCGCGTCGACGACGTCATGAACGTCTCCGGCCACCGGCTCTCGACCGCCGAGATCGAGTCGTCGCTCGTCGCGCACGCGGGCGTCGCCGAGGCGGCGGTCGTGGGGGCGACGGATGCGACGACGGGCCAGGCGGTCGTCGCGTTCGTGATCCTGAAGGAGTCGGCGTCGCGCGACCACTCGATCGAGGAGGCCGAGGAGATCCTCCGCCGGCACGTCGCGACCGACATCGGCGCGATCGCACGCCCGCGGCAGGTGTTCATCGTGCCCGACCTGCCGAAGACCCGCTCGGGCAAGATCATGCGGCGGCTGCTGCGCGACCTCGCCGAGGGGCGCGACCTCGGCGACACGACGACGCTCGCCGACCAGGGCGTCGTCGACGCGATCCGCGAGCAGTTCCGCGGCTAGGCGAAGGCCGCGATCAGCTCGATCTCGACGGGCGCGCCCAGCGGCAGCTCGGCGACGCCGACCGCGCTCCGCGCGTGCTTGCCCGCGTCGCCGAAGATCTCGCCGAGCAGGTTGCTCGCGCCGTTGACGACGCCGGGCTGGCCGTGGAAGCCCTCGGCCGAGGCGACGAATCCGACGACCTTGACGATGCGCGTCACGCGGTCGAGGGAGCCGATCTCGGCGTCGATCGCGGCGAGCGCGTTGAGCGCGCACTGCTGGGCGTCGAGCATCGCCTCGTCGGCAGACACCTCGGCCCCGACCTTGCCGGTGCGCGGCATCGCGCCGTCGACCATCGGCAGCTGCCCGGACGTGTAGACGAAGCCGTTCGCCGAGACGGCGGGCACGTACGAGGCGACCGGGGGCACGACCGGGGGCAGCGCGAAGCCGAGCTCCTCGAGGCGCTGCGCGATGCTCATGCGCCCGCCCCGACGGGGCGCTTCAGGAACGCGACGAGGCCGCCCTCGGGGCCGTTCGCGACGTGCACGAGCTCCCAGCCGTCGGCGCCCCACGTGTTGAGGATCGCCGTCTCGCGGTGGATGAGCAGCGGCGTGGTCGCGTACTCCCAGGTCGTCGTCGCCATCGTGTGGTGCCCCCAGGTCTCATAGGTCGGTGCCGTACCCTCGTATGCTATGGCCGCTCCACGTCACAAGCCAGGAAGCCTGCTCGGCTCCCTCCTCGGGCTCATCGGGTTCAGCGCGATCGCCGGCATCCTCGTCTCGGCGACGCTGACGCCCGCCCTCGCGGTCGCCTCGAGCACGGCGAACAGCGGCCTCGACGTCTTCGAGAGCCTGCCCTCGTACGCGGAGATCACCCAGCAGGCCGAGCGCAACCGCATCTACGGGCTGCGCGACGGGCAGCCCGTCGAGATCGCGCAGTTCTACAGCCAGGACCGCCAGGTGCTGCAGTGGCAGCAGGTGCCGCGCACCGCGGTCGACGCGCTCGTGGCCGGCGAGGACCGCCGCTACTACTCGCACGGCGGGGTCGACGCCCCCTCGGTCGTCCGCGCGGGTCTCTCGCAGCTCGGCTTCGGCGGCGAGTCGGGCGCCTCGACGCTCACGATGCAGCTCGTGCGCCAGCAGATCGCGATCGACGCGTGCCTCTCGGAGGACGAGGCTGCGCAAGCGGTCTGCGACGCGCAGTACACCGAGTCGTACCAGCGCAAGCTCGCCGAGATGCGGCTCGCGATCGGGCTCGAGCAGCGCTACACGAAGAACGAGATCCTGCTCGCCTACCTCAACATCGCGAACTTCGGCGGCAACGTCTACGGCATCGAGTCGGGCGCGCAGCGCATCTTCGGCAAGCCCGCCGCCGAGCTCTCGGTCGCCGAGTCGGCCGCGCTCGTGGCGACGGTGCAGAACCCCTCGACCCGCAACCTGTTCAACGCCGACAACTGGCCGCGCAACCAGGAGCGGCGCGACCTCATCATCCGCAACATGGCGAGCGAGGGCTTCATCACCGCGGAGGAGCGCGACGCCGCCCTCGCGATCCCGGTCGACGAGAGCTTCGTCAACATCCAGCCGCCGAACAACGGCTGCATCGCCGGTCACGACTCGGCCCGCTTCTTCTGCGACTACGTCCAGCGCGTGCTCGCGCTCGACCAGGTCGACGGCCACCACATCCTCGGCGCGACGCCGCAGGACAACTCCCGGGCGCTCGCGCAGGGCGGCTACCAGATCTACACCTCGCTCGATGTGGACCTGAACGACACCGTGCAGGCGGTCGTCGACGAGCAGGTGCCGAACGACGAGACCCGCTGGCAGTCCGGCGCCGCCGTGACGCAGCTCGAGGTCGGCACCGGCCGGATCCTCGCGATGGTGCAGAACAAGGACTACGACCCGCGCACCGACCACGCCCCGACGGGGACGGCGGTCAACTTCAACGCCGACTTCGCGCACGGCCAGTCGGGCGGCTTCCAGCCGGGCTCGGGCTTCAAGATCTTCACGCTCGCGCAGTGGATCATCGACGGCCACTCGGTCAACGAGCAGCTCGACGCGACCCGGTCGGAGTGGCCGCAGGGCGCCTTCCGCGCGGAGTGCACGGGCCTCGTCTCCGAGGCCTGGGACCCTCAGAACAACGAGGGCAAAGAGTACGAGCGCATGACGCCGGTCGAGATCATGGTGAACTCGGTCAACACCGGCGTGGTCCGCATGGCGAGCGAGCTCGACCTGTGCGACATCCACGAGACGGCCGCGCGCATGGGCACCACCCCGGCGGACGGCGGCGACTGGCAGATCTTCGCGCCGTCGGTCATCGGCTCCGGCTCGAACGTCACCCCGATGGGCATGGCGTCCGCGTTCGCGACGATCGCGAACGGCGGCATCTACTGCAAGCCGATCGCGATCGACCGGATCGTCGCCCGCGACGGCACGGAGGTGCAGCCGCCCGGGCAGGAGTGCCAGGAGGCGATCACGCCCCAGGTCGCGTCCGTCATGCAGTCGGTGCTCACGACCGTGACCGAGCGCAACCCGATCAACAACCCGCCGGGGACGACGCCCGTCATCTCGAAGACCGGCACCACGAACGGCGTCGTGCAGACGTGGGTGAACGGCGCGAGCCCGAGCGTGGCGACCTCGGTGTGGGTCGGCAACATCGTCGGCAACTACTCGCTCGAGCAGCGATGGAACGTGCGCTCGACCATCTTCCGGGCCGCGATGGCCGAGGGCATCGCGCGCTACCCCGACGGAGAGTTCCTGACCCCCGACGCCGACACCCTGCGGGGCAACGCGAGCGAGCTGCCGAACGTGACCGGCGAACCCGTGGACAGCGCACGGGCCGCCCTCGAGGGCGCCGGCTTCACCGTGCAGGTCGCAGATCCCGTCGACGGCACGCAGCCGAGCGGCACGGTCGAGTACACCGCGCCCGGTGCTGGCTCGCTCGTCACGACCTCGACGCCGATCGTCATCTACCCGTCGAACGGCGCGCTCGTGCCCGGCGCGAGCGCACCGCCGCAGGAGTCGGCCTCCCCCGACCCCTCGGCGCAGACCTGGCCCGACATCGTCGCGCAGTCGCTCTCCGACGCGAAGGCGGCCCTCGCGGAGGCCGGCTTCGACCCGGCGCTCGTGCAGGTGACGTGGCAGGATCACGGCGAGGGCAACCTCTGCCGCGTGCTCGCTCAGAACCCGCTCGCCGGAAGCCCCGGCGCGCCGGGCGACCCGATCTCGGTCGTCGTCGGCACGAACGCGTTGGGGGGCGACCCTGGCTGCTAGCGGTCGCGCCGTCGGCGCCGTCGTCGGCGGCGTCCTCGCCGCCGGCGCCGCGGTGGCGACGTACGCGACCGCGATCGAGCCGCGCGCCTTCCGCATCCGCCACGAGACCCTGCGGGTGCTGCCCCCGGGTGCGCGCCCGCTGACACTGCTGCACCTCGCCGACATCCACCTCGCCCCGTGGCAGGAGGCGAAGCTCGACTGGCTCGAGGGCCTCGCCTGGGTCGAGCCCGACCTCATCGTCAACACGGGCGACAGCCTCGGGCACCGCGACGCGCTGCCCGTGCTCGCGGATGCGCTGCGCGGCTTCCGGGGCGTGCCCGGCTTCTACGTCCACGGCTCCAACGACGTCTACGGGCCGGTGCTGAAGAACCCGCTCGGCTACTTCGGCGGCCCGTCGAAGCTCGCGAGCGCCGGGGACCACGACCGGCTCGACACCGCGGGGCTCGAGCGCGCGTTCGACGAGCTCGGCTGGCTCGACGTCAACAACGGCGCCCGGGCGATCGAGGTGCGCGGCACGACGATCGCGGCGTTCGGCGTCTCCGACCCGCACCGCGCCTGGGATCGGCTCGACGAGACGGAGGCGGCGCTGTCGCGGATGCGCAAGGCGCTCGGCGACGCCCCGCGCGTCACGCTCGGCATCACGCACGCGCCGTACCGGCGCATCCTCGACGCGTTCGTCGACCTCGGGGCGGATGCGATCCTCGCCGGTCACACGCACGGCGGCCAGGTTCGGGTGCCGGGCGGCCCCGCGATCGTCACCAACTGCGACATCCCCCGCCGGCAGGCGTCGGGGCTCAGCTCCTGGGCGCACGAGGGCCGCTCGGTGCCGCTCAACGTGTCGCAGGGCATCGGGTCGTCGATCTTCGCGCCGTTCCGGCTCGGCACGCCGCCCGAGGCGGTCGTCGTGTCGCTCGAGCCCCGCGACGTCGGGTAGACTGGTGCGGTTGCACGGCCGGGCTTAGGCTCGAGCGGAGCAGCACCGGGGTGTGGCGCAGCTTGGTAGCGCGCGTCGTTCGGGACGACGAGGTCGCAGGTTCAAATCCTGTCACCCCGACAGACGACGAGAGGGCTCCTGCCGAAGGCGGGGGCCCTCTCGTCGTCTCTCGGGGCTGTCCTGGCAGGGCCACGACCGGGCCCTCAGCCCAGCCGCCCGCCCGACTCCTCGAGGTAGCAGGTCGCGCACAGCGACTCGTACGTGACCGCCTCGCCGTCGATGGCCACCTGGTCCCCGTCGAAGACGAACCGCTCCCCCACCTTGCGGCCGTTGAAGAGCGCCTTGCGGCCGCACCGGCAGATGGTCTTGAGCTCCTCGAGCGAGTGCGCGAGCTCGAGCAGCCGCGCGGATCCGGGGAACGCATGCGTGAGGAAGTCGGTGCGGATGCCGTACGCGAGCACCGGCACCCCCCGCTCGACCGCGATGCGCAGCAGCTCGTCGACCTGCTCGCGGCGGAGGAACTGCGCCTCGTCGACCAGCAGGCACGCGACCGACGTCGGCTCCCGCTCGGCAGCCGCGTCGAACGCATCCATCACCGACTCGTCGACGGCGACGAGGAAGTCGACCTCGCGCGTGACGCCGAGCCGCGAGACGATCTCGCGAGCGCCCTTCGTGTCGGTCGCCGGCTTCGCGAGGAGCACGCGCTGGCCGCGCTCCTCGTAGTTGAACGCGGCTTGGAGGAGGCCGGTGGACTTGCCGGAGTTCATCGCCCCGTAGCGGAAGTAGAGCTTCGCCACCGCTAGAGGATGCCGTCCTCTTCGGCGCGCATGATGAGCTCGGCGCGCTTGCCCGCGGGGCGGTCGACCGCCGCGTACTTCGCACGCACCCGCCGCAGGAAGGTCTTCGCCGTCTCGTAGCCGACGCCCATCTCGCGGGCCACCTGCACGGTCGAGCTGCCCTGCACGTACAGCGCGAGCGCGCGCCGCTCGCCGCCCGACAGCCGCGGGCGCCGCTCGCTCGCGGTGAGCTGGTGCGTGCGAGCGCGGCTCGGCACGCGGGCCCACGCCGCCGTCGCCGTGACCTCCCTGGCGGAGGCCCCCGCGTCGAGCACGACGGCGCCGGATGCCTCGAGCGACTCGCGGAGCGGCGCGTCGACGTCGGCGCGCACCACGACCGCGGCGCCGGCGACGATGGCCGTGCGCGCGTGGGCGAGCAGCGGCGGCCCGGCCTCCTCGACGAGCACGACGACATCGCCCGGGAAGTGGCGCTCGCGCACGAGGTCGGCGAAGCGGGCGGCCGTCGCCCCGAGCGTGAGCGAGGGCTCAGCGGCGAGCACTGCGCGCAGCTCTTCGGCGGTCGCCGCTGGCGCGACCACGCTGACCGTGCGCCCCTTCTGTGCGGGCGCTGCGCTCGTCGTCATGGTGCGCCGTCAGGCTGTTGCGCGGGTCGCACCCGCTGCGTGGAGCTCACCGACGGGCGGCTCGACGAGCCGCAGGACGCGAGCCGTGCGCGCGATGCTCTCGCGCGCCGCCGCGGGATCCGCGTTGAGCTTCGTGCCGAAGCTCGGGATCAGCTCGGTGATCGTCGAGCGCCACTCGGGCATGCGCTCCGGGAAGCAGCGCTCGAAGATCGTCAGCATGATGTGCACGGCGGTGGATGCGCCGGGCGAGGCGCCGAGGAGGCCCGCGATGGTGCCGTCGGCCCCGGTGACGACCTCGGTGCCGAACTGCAGCACGCCGCCCTTCTCGGGGTCCTTCTTCATCACCTGGACGCGCTGCCCCGCGGTGATGAGGCGCCAGTCCTCGTCCTTCGCGTTGGGCATGAACTCGCGGAGCGCCTCGAGCCGCTGCTCGCGGCTCGCGAACACCTCGCCCATGAGGTAGCCGACGAGGTCGAGGTTCGCGAGGCCCGCGCGGATCATCGGGTAGAGGTTGTGGCCCTTGATCGTCTCGAACATGTCGAGGTAGGTGCCCGACTTCAGGTACTTGGGGCTGAAGCCCGCGTAGGGGCCGAACAGCACGCTCGCCTCGCCGTCGACGACGCGCGTGTCGAGGTGCGGCACCGACATGGGCGGCGCGCCGACGCTCGCCTTGCCGTACACCTTCGCGTTGTGCCGGGCGACGAGCTCGGGGTTGTCGGTGCGCAGGAACGCGCCCGTGATCGGGAAGCCCGCGAAGCCCTTCGCCTCGGGGATCCCGGACTTCTGCAGCAGCTTGAGCGCGCCGCCGCCACCGCCGACGAACACGAAGCGCGCGGTGACCTCGGTGCGGTTCTGGCCGACCTCGTGGCGCAGCTTGAGGCGCCAGAGCCCGTCGGACTGCCGCTTGAGGCCGATGACCGACGTGTTGGTGTGCACGCCCGCGCCGTCGCGCACGAGGCTGCCCAGCAGCATCCGCGTCAGGGCGCCGAAGTCGACGTCCGTGCCGTCGGTCGAGCGGGTCGCCGCGATGCGCTGCGACTTCTTGCGGCCGGGGATGAGCGTGGGCGCCCAGCCGCGGATGACCTCCGGGTCCTCGGAGTACTCCATGCCGGCGAACAGCGGCTCGTCCTTCAGCAGCTCCCAGCGCCGGCGCAGGTAGTCGACGTTCTCCTCGCCCCACACGAACGTCATGTGCGGCGTCGGCGAGATGAAGCCCTTGGGGTCGGGCAGCGTGCCGTCCTCGACGAACGAGGCCCACAGCTGCCGCGAGAGCTGGAACTGCTCGTTGATGTCGATCGCCTTCGCGGGCGACAGCGAGCCGTCGGGGCCCTCGGGCATGTAGTTGAGCTCGCACAGCGCGGCGTGCCCGGTGCCCGCGTTGTTCCAGGGGTCGGAGGACTCCTGACCGACCCTCGGCAGCCGCTCGAACACCTCGATGCTCCACGTGGGCTCGAGGCGGTGGAGGAGCGCACCGAGCGTGGCGCTCATGATGCCTCCGCCGATCAGGGCGACGTCGATGGTCTTGCTCACAGCACCGATTCTAGGACGTGCGCCCACGACGCGAGACGACCGCCGTGCCGAGGCTCAGCCTCGCGGCCTAGCATGAGCGCGTCAACGGCGAGAGGAGCCATCCATGGGGATCCTGGACGACGCGAAGGGCCGACTCGGCGGAGCCGCCGAGTGGGTCAAGGACAAGGCTGAGCACCTCGGCGAGCACACGCAGAGCGCCGGGCACACGATCGGCGAGAAGGCTGCGGAGGCCCGCAGCTGGGTCGGCGGCATCGCGGGTGGCCGCGCGGCGGGCGGTGGGGCTCCATCGCCCGAGCACCGTACGGCCGCAGGCGCAGCCGGCCACGACGACGTCGAGCGCACGGGCGGCGGCGGGGACCTCGCCGCCGAGTGGGTCGACGTCACGACCGATCCCGCGGCGGGCGGCGCGCACGCCGACGACACTCCGCCGGACGGTCCGCAGAACCCGCTCTGAACGACGCGGTGGGGGCCGAGCCGCGCGGCTCGGCCCCCACCGCGGCTGCTCAGCCCAGGCGCTCGGCGACGAGGCCCGCGAGCTGCACGGCGTTGAGCGCCGCTCCCTTGCGGAGGTTGTCGTTCGAGACGAACAGCACGAGGCCCTTGCCCGGCTCGGCCGACTGGTCGGCGCGGATGCGTCCCACGAGCGAGGCGTCGGCGCCGGCGGCCTCGAGCGGGGTCGGGATGTCGACGAGCTCGACGCCCGGCGCCTGCTCGAGCAGCGCGGTCGCCTGCTCCGGGGAGAGGTCCCGCTCGAACTCCGCGTGGATCGCGAGCGAGTGGCCCGTGAAGACGGGCACGCGCACGCACGTGCCCGCGACGCGCAGCTCGGGCCGCTCGAGGATCTTCCGCGACTCGTTGCGGAGCTTCTGCTCCTCGTCGGTCTCCTCGGAGCCGTCGTCGACGAGGCTGCCCGCGAACGGCAGCACGTTGTGCGCGATGGGCTCCCGGTACACGCCCGGCTCGCCGAGGTCGACGGCGCCGCCGTCGTGGGTGAGCCGCTCGGGGTGCTGGGTCGCGGCGCGCTCGAGCTGACCGCGGAGCTCCTCGACGCCGGCGAGCCCGGAGCCCGACACCGCCTGGTAGGTCGCGACGACGAGCCGCACGAGGCCGGCCTCGAGGTCGAGCGGCTTGAGCACCGGCATCGCCGCCATCGTCGTGCAGTTGGGGTTCGCGATGATGCCCTTGACCGCACCGGCGATCGCGTGGGGGTTCACCTCGGAGACGACGAGCGGCACCTCGGGGTCCATGCGCCATGCCGACGAGTTGTCGACGACGACGACGCCGGCCTCGGCGAACTTCGGCGCGAGGCGGCGCGACGTGCTGCCGCCCGCGGAGAAGATCGCGACGTCGAGCCCGGTCGGGTCGGCCGCGTCGGCGTCCTCGACCACGATCTCGCGACCGCCGAACCGGATGGTGCGGCCCGCCGAGCGCGACGAGGCGAAGAGGCGGAGCTCCTCGATCGTCAGCCGCCCCTGCTCGAGCAGCCGCAGCACGACGCCGCCGACCTGGCCGGTCGCGCCGACGACACCGAGGCGCAGCGGGCGCGCGGCCCCGGGCTCCTCGCTCAGCCGCCGGATCATCGGCCGGTCCCCGCGTGCACGACGGCCTCCTGGTCGCCGTCGAGGCCGAACGCCGAATGCACGACCCGCACCGCGTCGACCACCTGGTCCGCGCGCGTGACGACCGAGATGCGGATCTCGGACGTCGAGATCATCTCGATGTTGATGCCCGCCTCCGACAGCGCTCGGAACAGCCGCGCCGAGACGCCCGTGTTGGTGCGCATCCCCGCACCGACGAGCGCGAGCTTGCCGATCTGGTCGTCGTGCTGGATCGACTCGAAGCCGACCTCGTCGCGGTGCGCCTCGAGCGCCTGGATCGCGGGCCCGGCCTCGGCCTTGGGCAGGGTGAACGAGATGTCGGTGCGACCGGTCGCGACCTCGGACACGTTCTGCACGATCATGTCGACGTTCGCGCCGGTCTCGGCGACGATCGTGAAGATGCGCGCCGCGGTGCCGGGCACGTCGGGCACGCCGACGACGGTCACCTTCGCCTCGGACAGGTCGTGGGCGACGCCGACGATCATCGGCTCTTCCATGGTGGACCCCGCTCTCTCTGGGTCGTAGACGATGGTGCCCTCGTCGTTCGTGAACGACGAGCGCACATGGAGGGTGACGCCGTGCCGGCGCGCGTACTCGACGCTGCGGATGTGCAGCACCTTCGCGCCTGCGGCCGCGAGCTCGAGCATCTCCTCGCTCGTCACGCGGGGGATGCGCCGGGCCCGGGGCACGACGCGGGGGTCGGCCGTGAAGACGCCGTCGACGTCGGTGTAGATCTCGCACACGTCGGCGTCGAGCGCGGCGGCGAGCGCGACGGCCGAGGTGTCGGAGCCGCCGCGGCCGAGCGTCGTGATGTCGCCGGTGACCTTGTTGAAGCCCGCGAAGCCCTGCACGATCGCGATCTGGCCCCTATCGAGCGCGGCGCGGACCCGGTCGGGGGTGACCGAGACGATGCGGGCGGAGCCGTGCCGGTCATCGGTGAGCATGCCCGCCTGGCTGCCGGTGAACGAGACCGCCTCGGCGCCGAGGGACTTGATCGCCATCGCGAGCAGCGCCATCGAGATGCGCTCGCCCGCCGTGAGGAGCATGTCGAGCTCGCGGCCGCCGGCCGGGAGGTTCGGCACGACGTCCTTCGCGAGGTCGAGGAGCTCGTCGGTCGTGTCGCCCATCGCCGAGACGACGACGACGATGTCGTGGCCGCGCTTGCGCGACTCCACGATCCGCTTGGCGACGCGCTTGATCCCCTCGGCGTCGCCCACGCTGGACCCGCCGAACTTCTGCACGATGAGGCTCACGCCGCTCCCTATCACTCCCCGACTGACCAAGTCTAGGCGGTGGCGGATGCGCCGCCTGCCCCGGCGGCGGTCAGGACTCGACGACGCGGCGGCCCTCGAAGGCGCGGCCGAGCGTCATCTCGTCGGCGAACTCGAGGTCGCCGCCGACCGGCAGCCCGCTCGCGAGCCGCGACACCCGCACGCCGAGCGGGAGGAGCGTGCGGATGAGGTAGGTCGCGGTCGCCTCGCCCTCGACGTTCGGGTCGGTGGCGATGATGACCTCCTGCACCGCGGCATCCTGCAGCCGCGTGAGCAGCGACGCGATCCGCAGCTGGTCGGGGCCGACGCCCTGCATGGGGTTCAGGGCGCCGCCGAGCACGTGGTAGAGCCCTCGGTACTCGCGCGTGCGCTCGATCGCGACGACGTCCTTCGGCTCCTCGACGACGCAGATCGTCGTCGGCACGCGGCGCGGGTCGCGGCAGATCGCGCACCGCTCCTCCTCGCCGATGTTGCCGCACACGACGCAGAAGCGGACGCGCTCGCGCACGGTCTGCAGGATCGTCGCGAGCCGGTCGACGTCGAAGGACTCGGTCTGGATGATGTGGAACGCGATCCGCTGCGCGGACTTCGGGCCCACGCCGGGGAGCCGTCCCAGCTCGTCGATGAGGTCCTGGACGATGCCGTCGTACACGCTCTACTCCCCTCGCACCCGGGGGCGCTCCTCGATGAGCTCGGCGCCGAGCTCCTCCCGCACGACCGCCTCGCCGTAGCGCGCCGCCTGCGATGCGCTCAGCGCCGGCTCCGGGGCGGGCGCCGAGCGCGCG
>NZ_JANQCH010000062.1 GCF_024723325.1 Agrococcus sp. HG114 | reverse complement strand
CCCCGGGGCGATCGTCGCGACGTCGAGCTCGCCCGCCGCGAGCCCCGCGAGCGCCGCGGCGTCGTCGGCGACCGAGCGCAGCGCGATCCGCTCGACGCGCGCGCCCTGGGCGCCGTGGTAGCGGTCGTTCGCGACGAGCTCGACGCGCCCGTCGCGCACGTCGGCGACGCGGTAGGGGCCGGAGGAGACGAGCGCGGCCTCGTCGAGGTCGGCCGGGTCGATCGCGAGCGCGGTGCTCCACGCCCGGGCGAGCGGCGCGAGCGCGATCGGGTCGGCGCCGTCGATCGCGTCGAGCACGCGCTTCTTCGCCTGCATGGGGTCGTCGATCCCGAAGGCCCGCTGCCCGAGCACGTGGGCGGGCACGGCGACGTCGAGCGCCGTGCGCCAGTCGGGCACGGGCTGGGCGAAGGCCACGTCGATCGAGCGCGCCCAGTCGTCGCGCGCGGGCGGCTCCGTCGCGTGCACCATGCCGCCGGCGTCGGCGACGTCGAACCACACGTGCGCCTCGTCGAGGTCGAGCCGGCCGTCCGGACCACGGTGGCGCTCGGGGTCGAGGCCGTCGGTCGAGAGCGCGTTCGACGTCGCGGCCCACGCGAGCATGAGGTCCGCGGCGTCGACCGGCACGCCGTCCGACCAACGCACGTGCTCGGCGAGGTCGTAGCGCACGGTGAACGCCGGCCCCTCGACGACGGATGCGGTGCCGAACGAGGGGTCCGCGCGGTGCTCGCCGTCGGCCCCCACGACCTGGAAGGCGCCGCGGGTCATCGCCGCGACGTCGCGGTTGCCGGGCGTCGCGCCCGTCGTGCTCGCGGCGTTCGCGTCGGTGAGCTCGCCGCTCCACGCGACCTCGACGGCCGTGCCGGCCTGCACGCGCGACGGGGTCTCGGGCGCGCAGCCGGCGAGCGCGATCGCCGCGACCGCCGCGGCCGCGACCGTGGTGCGCAGCCGGGCGGCGATCGGACGGCGACCGCGCTCCCGCATCAGGCGAACGCCTCCACGGGCGGGCAGCTGCAGACGATGTTGCGGTCGCCGTACGCCTGGTCGACGCGCGCGACCGGCGGCCAGTACTTGGCGCGCTCGATGCCGGGCACGGGGAAGACCGCCTGCTCGCGCGAGTAGGGGCGGTCCCACTCGCCGTGCACGATCGAGCCGGGCGTGTGCGGCGCGCGGCGCAGCGCGCTCTCCTCGAGCGCCACCTCGCCGCGGCCGATCGCGTCCGCCTCGGCCTTGATCGCGATCATCGCGTCGACGAAGCGGTCGAGCTCCGCGAGGTCCTCCGACTCCGTCGGCTCGACCATGAGCGTGCCCGCGACCGGGAACGACATCGTCGGCGCGTGGAAGCCGTAGTCCACGAGCCGCTTCGCGACGTCGTCGTTCGAGACCCCCGTCGCCTCCTTGAGCGGGCGCAGGTCGAGGATGCACTCGTGCGCGACGAGCCCCTGCTCGCCCGTGTAGAGCACCGGGAAGTGCTCGCGCAGGCGCGCCGCGACGTAGTTCGCGGCGAGCACCGCGCTCGCGGTCGCCTTCGTGAGCCCCTCGAGGCCCATCATGCGCACGTACGCCCATGAGATCGGCAGGATCGACGCGGAGCCCCACGGCGCGGCCGAGATCGGGTTGACCCCGACGCGCACGCCGTCGACGAGCTGCGACTCCTCGCGCGGGTCGCGCGGCAGGAACGGCGCCAGGTGCGCCTTCGCCGCGACCGGGCCGACGCCCGGGCCGCCGCCGCCGTGGGGGATGCAGAACGTCTTGTGCAGGTTGAGGTGCGAGACGTCGCCGCCCATGTCGCCGAAGGTCGCGTGGCCGAGGAGCGCGTTGAGGTTCGCGCCGTCGATGTAGACCTGGCCGCCCGCCTCGTGCACGAGGTCGGTCACCCGGCGGATCTCGGACTCGTAGACGCCGTGCGTCGACGGGTACGTGATCATGAGCGCCGCGAGCCGGCCCGCGTGCGTGCCGATCTTCGCCTCGAGGTCGGCCACGTCGACGTCGCCGTTCTCGCGCGTGGCGACGACGACGACGCGCATGCCCGCGAGCACCGCCGACGCGGCGTTCGTGCCGTGCGCCGAGGCGGGGATGAGCACGACGTCGCGGTGCTCGTCGCCGCGCGAGTCGTGGTAGCCGCGGATCGCCATGAGCCCGGCGAGCTCGCCCTGCGCGCCCGAGTTCGGCTGCAGCGAGACGGTGTCGTAGCCGGTGATGCGCGCGAGCCACTCGCCGAGCTGGTCGATGAGCGCGAGGGAGCCCTCGGCGTCCTCGATCGGCCCGTACGGGTGCAGCTGCGAGAACTCGGGCCACGTGATGGCCTCCATCTCGGCGGCCGCGTTGAGCTTCATCGTGCACGAGCCGAGCGGGATCATGCCGCGGTCGAGCGCGTAGTCACGGTCGGCGAGCCGCTTCGCGTAGCGCATGAGCTGCGTCTCCGAGCGGTGCGCGCTGAAGACCTCGTGCGTCATGAACTCGCTCTCGCGCTCGAGCGCGGCGGGGATCGCGCGCTCCCCCGCTCCGGCGTCGGCGAGGCCGAGCGCGGGCAGCAGCGCGTCGAGCAGCACGCCCGTGCCGAGCTCCGCCCACGTCTCGTCGAACGCGACGTGCAGGGTGTCGTCGTCCACGGCGTGGACGAGGATGCCCGCGTCGCCCGCCGCCGACTGCAGCGCGCGCGCCCGGCCCGGCACGCGCATCCGCACCGTGTCGAAGAACGCGTCGTGGACGAGCTCGATGCCCGCCTCGCGCGCGGCGCGCGCGAACCGCGTCGCGACGCCGTGCACGCCCTCCGCGATCGCCCGGATGCCGTCAGGGCCGTGGTAGACGCCGTACATCGACGCCATGACGGCGAGCAGCACCTGCGCGGTGCAGATGTTGCTCGTCGCCTTCTCGCGGCGGATGTGCTGCTCCCGCGTCTGGAGCGTGAGCCGGTAGGCCGGGTAGCCGTCCGCGTCGACCGAGACGCCGACGAGGCGGCCCGGCATCTGCCGGGTGAGCGCCTCGGCGACCGCCATGAAGCCCGCGTGCGGACCGCCGAAGCCCATCGGCACGCCGAAGCGCTGCGAGGAGCCGACGACGATGCGGGCGCCCTGACGCCCGGGCGCCTCGATGAGCGCGAGCGCGAGGAGGTCGGCGGCCGCGACGGGCACGCCGCCCATCGCGGTCGACGCCGCGAAGAGCCCGCTCGCGTCCCACACGAGGCCGGATGCGCCGGGCAGCTGGGCGAGGACGCCGAAGGAGTCGGGCAGGTCGGCCGGGGCGGTCTCGGCGAGCGGCAGCTCGACGAGCTCGATGCCCGTGCGGGGCGCGCGGTGGCGCAGCAGCGCCTTCGTCTGCGGCAGCAGGTCGGTGTCGACGACGAACACCGACGAGGCGGACTTCGACGCGCGGCGCGCGAGCAGCATCGCCTCGACGGCGGCGGTGCCCTCGTCGAGCATCGACGCGTTGGCGATGTCGAGGCCCGCGAGGTCGGCGACCATCGTCTGGAAGTTGATGAGCGCCTCGAGCCGGCCCTGGCTGATCTCGGGCTGGTACGGCGTGTAGGCGGTGTACCACGAGGGGTTCTCGAGGATGAGGCGCTTGATGGGCGCGGGCGTGACGGTGCCGGAGTAGCCCAGCCCGATCGCGCTGTGCCGCACGCGGTTGCGCGCCGCGAGCGCGCGGAGCTCGCCGAGCGCCTGCGTCTCGGTCGCGGCCTCGCCGATCGGGGCGCCCGCGGTGCGGATCCCCGCGGGCACGGCCGCGTCCATGAGCGCCTCGAGCGAGTCGAAGCCGACGACCGAGAGCATGCGCTCCTGCGCCGCCCCATCGGTGCCGATGTGGCGGTCGACGAACGGGCGCATCAGGCGGTGAGCTCTCGGTAGGCGGCCTCGTCGAGCAGCTCGGGCTCCTCGGTGAAGCGCACCTTCACGAGCCAGCCGGCGCCCTCAGCGGCCGAGTTGACGAGCGTCGGGTCGCCGGCGACCTCGTCGTTGACCTCGACGACCTCGCCCGCGGCGGGGGCGAGCAGCTCGCCGACCGACTTCGTCGACTCGATCTCGCCGATCGCCTCGCCGGCCGCGAACGAGCGACCGACGCCCGGGAGGTCGACGAACACGACGTCGCCGAGCGCCGACTGGGCGTACTCGGTGATGCCGATCGTGGCGACGTCGCCCTCGGTGCGCACCCACTCGTGGTCGGCGGTGTACTTGGTCTCGCTCATGCTGTGGCCTCTCGCTTGTAGAACGGCAGCTGGGTGACGACCGCGGGCAGCCTCGTGCCGCGGACGTCGACGGTCAGGGAGTCGGAGCCGGCGGCGCCGGGCTCGACGAGGGCCATCGCGATCGGATGGCCGAGGGTCGGCGACAGCGCGCCGCTCGTGACGCGGCCGACCTCGCGGTCGCCGTCGAGCACGGGGTAGCCGGCGCGCGGCGCGCGGCGGCCCTCCGCGGTGAGGCCGACGAGCACGGGCGCACCCTCGGCCGGGCCGGCCTCGATCGCGGCGCGGCCGACGAAGTCGCCCTTCGTCTTGAGGGCGACGACGCGGCCGAGCCCGACCTGCTCGGGCAGCACGTCGAGCGAGAGCTCGTTGCCGTAGAGCGGCATGCCGGCCTCGAGGCGCAGCGTGTCGCGAGCGGCGAGCCCGCACAGCGCGAGCCCGTGCTCCTCGCCGGCGATCACGATCGCGCGCCAGAGCGCCTCGGTCGCGTGCGCGGCGATGTAGAGCTCGAAGCCGTCCTCGCCCGTGTAGCCGGTGCGGGCGACGAGCACGTCCTCGCCCTCGAAGACCGCGGGCAGCGCGCGGTAGTAGCGCAGCGCGTCGAGCGGCTCGGACTCGAGCCCGAGCTGCGCGACGATCGCGGCGGCCGCGGGCCCCTGCACGGCGACGAGCCCCGTCTCCTCCGTCTCGTCGACGACGGTCGCGTCGAAGCCGGCGGCGCGCGCGGTGAGCGCCTCGAGCGCCGCATGGCGGTTGGATGCGTTGGCGACGACGAGGAACTCGGCGCCCGGCCCGCTCGACTCGTCGACGCGGTAGACGATGAGGTCGTCGACGATGCCGCCCTGCTCCGAGAGCAGCAGCGAGTACTTCGCCTGCCACGGCTCGAGCGCCGAGAGGCGGCCGGCGAGCGCGTGGTCGAGGAAGGCGCCCGCCTCGGCGCCGCGCACGCGCAGTTCGGCCATGTGGCTCAGGTCGAAGAGCCCGGCGCGCTCGCGCACCGCCTGGTGCTCGGCGAGGTCGGAGCCGTACCGCACGGGCATCTGCCAGCCGGCGAAGTCGATGAGCTGGGCGCCGGCCTCCTCGTGCACGTGCAGGAGCGGCGAGGCGGGGTGCGCCGTGGCGCTTGCGGTCATGAGTCCTCCAGAGTCTGGACTCCCCCACTGTCACGATCGCCCGATCGCTCCAGAGCGGCCTTCCCGTGCGGTTCGAGGACCTGAGAGTTTGGCGGGGAGGCTTGCTCCTTCGGTGCCCCCGGAGGGGCTCTCCCGCACGGGTGTGCAGCGGCCGGCTGTGCGTTGCTGCGCCGATCCTATCGGGTGCCGGGCTCCCCGTCGCGCGCGGATCCCGACTCGCCCCCGCCGGGCGCCTCCTCGGCGCGCGGCGGCTCGTCCCCCTGCCCCTCGCGATCCCGGTCGTCGACGACGAGATCCGCGCGGTACTGGCGCGTGCGGTGCGCGGCCTTCGCCATCATCTGCGTCGCGACGGGCGAGGTGACGAGCTGCAGGCACGCCGCGACGGCGAGCATCGCGGTCGCGCTCCCCTCGCGCAGCACGAGCGCGAGGCCGACGCACAGCAGCAGGAAGCCGAGCGTCTGCGGCTTCGACGCCGCGTGCATCCGGTTGAGCACGTCGGGCAGCCGCACGATGCCGACCGCGGCCGTGAGCGTGAGCGCGGCGCCGAGCAGGATGAGGACGGCGCCGACGACGTCGAGCAGGGCCTCGGGGCTCATGCGCGATCCCTCCCGCCGCTCGGCCCGTCGCCCTCGAGCCCGGCGTCGGGCTCCGGGGCCGGCCCCACGACGCCCTCGCGTCCGGCGACGAACCGCGCCATCGACACGGTGCCCGCGAACGCGAGCAGCGAGACGACGAGGATGACCGGGATCGTGTAGTGATGGTGGTTGATCGCCGCCTCGACCGCGAGCCCGCCCGCGACGGTCGTGATGAGCACGTCGGTCGCGACCACCCGGTCGCTCGGCCCGGGCCCGCGCACGATCCGCACGAGGGTGAGCGCTGCGGCGGCGACGAGCATCGCCCCCGCGATCGCGAGCACGACGCCCATCAGTCCTCCTCCAGCAGCGCGCGGTCCTCGGGCGTGCCGAACGCGCGCAGCACGGTCGCCTCCGTCGAGCGCACGCTCCGCCGGGCGCGGTCGATCGCGGCCTCGCTCGAGGCGTCGAACACGTGCACGAGCAGCCAGCCCTCGCCGGCGTCGATCGCGACGGAGCCGGGCACGAGCGTCACGAGCTCCGCGGTGATGACCGTGATGAAGATCGAGTCGCTGCGCAGCGGCACGCGGATGATCGCGTTCCGCGTCGGCCGCCAGAACGCGAGCACCTTCGCCGCGACCTGGACCGACGAGACGATGAGGCCGCGCAGGGTGACGAGCACGAGGCGCAGGAAGCCGATGGGCCGGAACGACTCGAGCTCCGGCACGTCGGGCAGCGGGAACACGACCTGGATCGCGAGCGCGACCGCGAGGCCCCACGCGGCGGCGCCGAGGCTCAGCTGCCCCCACAGCATCATCCAGATGACGGCGAGGCCGATCGTCGCCGGGAGCGAGACCCGGTAGCGCAGGGCGGGGCGGTTCACGGCATCGCCTCCTCGACCGCGTTCAGGTACGCGCCGCCCATGATGTCGACGGATGCGCGCTGCGCGTAGTCGGAGAGCGGCCCCGCGAGCGCGGTGAGGGCGACGGTGATCGCGACGAGCGTCGACGCCGCGACGACCCAGATGCGCGGGAGCACGCGCAGCGAGTGCACGCGGTCGTCGTCCTCGCCCCGGTCCTGCCAGAAGGCGCGCTGCCACACGCGGATGACCGCGATGAGCGTGAGGAGGCTCGTCACGACGCCCGCGATCACGGCCGCGAGCGCGAGCGGCGACGGCACCGCGAGCGCGGCGTCGAGCAGCGCGACCTTGCCGAGGAAGCCCGAGAACGGCGGGATGCCGCCGAGGTTGAGCGCGGGCAGGAGGTAGAGCGCCGCGAGCAGGGGCACCGACGCGAGCCCGCCGAGCCGCGCGAGGCTCGTCGAGCCGCCGACGCGCTCGATGAGCCCGACGACGATGAACAGCGCCGTCTGCACGAGGATGTGGTGGACGATGTAGAAGATCGCGCCCGCGAGGCCGAGCTCGGTGCCGAGCGCGACGCCGAGCAGCATGTAGCCGATGTGGCTCACGAGCGTGAACGAGAGCAGTCGCTTGATCTCGCCCTGCGCGAGGGCGCCGAGGATGCCGAGGATGAGGGTGAGGATCGCCACGACGAGCAGCAGCTCGGTGAGCGGGCTCTCGGGGAACAGCAGGGTCTGCAGGCGGATGATCGCGTAGACGCCGACCTTCGTGAGGAGGCCCGCGAACACGGCGGTGACGCTCGCCGGCGCAGTCGGGTACGAGTCGGGCAGCCAGGCCTGGAGCGGGAAGACGGCCGCCTTGATGCCGAAGACGATGAGCAGCAGCAGCTGGATCGTCAGCTGCAGGCCGGGATCGAGCGCCGCGAACCGCTCGGGCAGCTGCGCCATGTTCACGGTGCCGGTCGAGCCGTAGACGAGCGCGAGCGCGAGCAGGAACAGCGTGGACGAGACCACGCTCACGACGACGTAGGTGCTGCCAGCCCGCACGCGCTCCTTCGTCGCACCGAGCATGATGAGCACGTACGACGAGAACAGCAGCATCTCGAAGCCGACGAAGAGGTTGAACAGGTCCCCCGCGAGGAACGCGTTCGCGACCCCGGCCGTCAGCACGAGGAACGTCGGGTGGAACACCGACACCGGCGCCCCGTCGGCGCTGTCGGCGATGTCGCGCCGCGAGGGGAAGATCACGACGATCGCGGTCACGATGCTCGAGACGAGCACGAGCAGCGACGACAGGCGGTCGGCCACGAGGGCGATGCCCAGGCCCTCCGGCCACGCCCCGACCCACAGCACGATCGGGCCCCGCGCATCCGCCGCGAGGCACAGCAGCAGCGCGACCGCCGCGACGACCGCGAGCGTCGTGCCCGAGACGATCCGCTGCCACGCCGGGTGGCGCGCGAGGGCGAGCGCGACGCCGGCCGCGAGCAGCGGCAGCAGCACCGGGATGGGGACGAGGTTCGCGAGATCCATCAGGCGTCAGCCCTCCCGGAGCGGCCGCCCGACTCGGTGTCGGGCTGCTCCTCGGGGGTGAGCTCGACGTGGGCCTCGCTCGAGAGGTCGGCCTCGGCGCGGCGGCGCACGATCGCGTCCTCGACGTCGTCGGCGACCTCGTCGTGGCCCTCGAGCTGGAAGGAGCGGTACGACATCGCGAGCAGGAACGCGCCCGTCGCGAGCGAGATGACGATCGCGGTGAGCACCATCGCCTGCGGGAGCGGATCGCTGATCTCGCCCTCGGGGTTCCCGACGATCGGCGCGAGGCCGGCCGGGCCGGCCGCGACGAGGAACAGCAGGTTGACGCCGTTGCCGGCGATCATGACGCCGGCGAGGATGCGCATGAGGCTGCGCTCGAGGATGAGGTAGGTGCCGGCGGCGAGCAGGATGCCGCCGGCGACGGCGAGCACGAGCGTGGGGGTCATCGGCGCACCTCCTGGCCCGGCAGCGAGCGGTCGGAGCGCCACTGCGGGCGCGGCGCGGCGTTCTGCTCGCTGTGCAGGTCGACGCCGGCGCCGAGCGACCGCACGAAGTCGAGGATCGCGCCGACGACGATGAGCCACACCCCGATGTCGAAGAAGAGCGTCGTGACGAGCTTCTGCTCGCCGAGGAGCGGCAGCGTCCACTCGATCGCGTACGACTCGCCGATGCGGCCGCCGATGAGCACGGGCCACACGACGCCGAGCACCGCGACGACCATGCCGGCGCCGAGCAGCTTGCCCGCGTCGAACGGCACCGCCTCGGTGAGCTCGTCGCGCCCGCCCGCGAGGTAGCGGACGGCGAGCGCGACCCCCGCGACGAGGCCGCCCGCGAATCCGCCGCCGGGCTCGTTGTGGCCGACCGCGAGCAGGTAGATCGAGACGACCATCATCACGGGGAAGAGCAGCCGGGTCATCATCTCGAGCACGGGTGAGGCCATGTGCTCGTCGGTGAACGCGCCGCGCAGCCACGTGCCGCGCTTCGTCGCCGGGTCGTCCTGCCGCAGCACGCCCGTGCCGGCCGCGGGGCGCCGCACGAAGATGAGGCTCGCGACGCCGGTCGCGGCGGCGAGCACGACCGCGACCTCGCCGAGGGTGTCCCACGCGCGGATGTCGACGAGCGTGACGTTCACGATGTTCTCGCCGTGCCCGAACTCGTACGCCCATCTCGAGAAGCCATCGGAGATCGGCTCCGCCGTGCGCGCCTGCAGCGCGGCGAGGGCCGCGAGCGTCGCGAACGCGCCCACCGCGATCGCGAGCAGCGCGCGCAGGTAGCGCGCGGCGCGCAGCGGCCGGTCGGTGAAGTACTTCGGCAGGCGCCGCAGCACGAGCACGAGGATGACGAGGAAGACGGTCTCCGTGAGCACCTGCGTGAGCGCGAGGTCGGGGGCACCGTGCAGCAGGAAGAGGAGGGCGACGCCGTACCCCACGACCGACACGAGCATGAACGCCTTGAGGCGGCCGCGCGCGGTGACGGCGAAGAGGCTCGCGATCGAGATGATGACGGCCGCGGCGACCTGCCCGGGCGAGTCGTAGAGGCGGATGTCGCCCGAGAGCCCGCTCGCGAGGACGAGCGCAGAGCCGGGCAGCAGCACGAGCACGAGCAGGATCGTCGTGAGGTGGAGGGGCAGCGAACCGGTCTGGATGCGTCCCGTCACCTCGACGGCGAGGCGGTCGAGTCCGCGCATGCTCGCGTGGAAGCCGCGCTCGAACGGGTCCTGCCCCTGCGGCCCGCCCCGACGCGCCCCGACCGCGAGGTGGATGCCGAGCCCGACCGCCCACGCGACGATCGAGGCGAGGAGCGCGGGCGTGAAGCCGTGCCAGAGCGCGAGGTGCGGGGCCTCCTCGCCGGCCGGCACGGTCGCGACGTGCGGGTGGAGCGCCGCGCTGAGCGCGTCGCCGGCGGAGCCGAGCACGAGCCCCGCGAGCGCGAGGACCACCGGGGTCGCCGCGAGCGCGCGCGACCGCCGCATGATCGTCGCGCTGCCCTCGCCGAAGAACGTGCCGACGATGAGCCGCAGCGAGTAGGCGACGGTGAGGGCCGCGCCGATCGCGATCGCGACGAAGGCGGCCCAGCCGAGCACCGCCGCGTCGCCCGCGGCGTCGCCGAGGGCGGCGTCGAGCGCAGCCTCCTTCGCGAGGAAGCCGAGCGCTGGCGGCAGCCCGGCCATCGAGGCGGCTGCCAGGATCGCCGCCGCGGTCGTGAGCGGCAGCCGTCGCGCGAGGCCGCCGAGCTCCCGCAGGTCGCGCGTGCCGGTCGACCGGTCGACGACGCCGACGACCATGAACAGCGCGGCCTTGAACACCGCGTGCGCGACGAGCAGCGCGAGCCCCGCCTGCATCGACGCCTGCGTGCCGAGCCCGACGACCGTGACGAGCAGGCCCAGCTGGCTCACCGTGCCGTGCGCGAGCAGCACCTTGATGTCGAGCTGCCGCATCGCCCGCACCGCGCCGAGCAGCATCGTGACGACGCCGAGCGACACGAGGCCCCAGCGCCACCAGGGCAGCTCGACGAACGCGGGCGTGAGCGCCGCGATGAGGAAGATTCCGGCCTTGACCATCGCGGCGGCGTGGAGGAAGGCCGACACTGGGGTCGGCGCGGCCATCGCGCCGGGCAGCCAGTACTGGAACGGCACGATCGCCGACTTCGACAGCGCGCCCACGACCATGCATCCGGCCGCCCACGCAGCGGCGGTCGAGCGCGGCGGGTCGGCGAGGATCTCGGCGAGCGAGAAGGTGCCGGTCTCCGCCTCGAGCAGCAGGATGCCCACGAGCATGGTGAGGCCGCCGACGGTCGTGACGACGAGCGCGGTCTGCGCGGCCCGGCGGTTGCTCGCCGAGCGGTGGTTGAGGCCCACGAGCAGGTAGCTGAAGAGCGTCGTGAGCTCCCACCCGACGGTGAGCACGATGAGGTCGTCGGACAGCACGAGCAGCAGCATCGACGCGGCGAACCCGGTGAGCAGGCCGACCGTGCGGGCCGCGAGGGTCGCCGAGTCGAAGTACCACGCGCAGTAGACGAAGATGAGCCCGCCGACGCCGAGCACGACCATCGCGAGCACCCACTGCAGCGCACCCAGCCGCAGGTCGATCGCGATCCCGAGCGCGGGCATCCACTCGACCCGCTCCTGCAGCACCGCGCCGCCCGCGACGAGCGGGCCCTGCAGGCCGAACCACACCGCCGCGGCGAGGCTCGCCGCCGCCGGCAGCAGGAAAACGAAGCGCCCCATGCGGCTGCTCAGGGCGCTCGCGACGACGCCGAGGACGGCGAAGGTCGTCACGGTGAGCAGCACGTGGGGCAGTCCCTCTCGAGCGCGGGCAGGGGCTGCCTCCACCCTATCGGCGCGGCACGTCGGCGCCTGCCGTCGGCGGCCGCATCTAGCGTGGGGGCATGCGCGTGCTGCACACCTCCGACTGGCACGTCGGCCGCACGTTCCACGGCGCCGACACGCTCGACGGGCTCGAGGAGGCGCTCGCCGAGCTCCCGCGCATCGTGCGGGAGCGCGCGGTCGACGTCGTGCTCGTCGCGGGCGACGTCTACGACTCGGCGATGCCGGCGGGCCGCCACGTCGAGGCGCTCACCCGCGCCCTCGCGGCGATCCGGGCGGCCGGCGCCGAGATCGTGCTCACGAGCGGCAACCACGACTCCCCCGCGCGGCTCGGCGCGAACGCGCCCTTCGCACGCGCCGGCGGCCTGCACCTGAGCACCGACGCGCTCGACCCCGACTCGTGGCGCGTGCGGCTCGCCGACGAGCACGGGCCCGTGCACGTGTTCGCGGTCCCCTACCTCGAGCCGGTCGCGCTGCGGGCCGCGCTGCCCGAGGCGGGCATCGCGACGCAGGCGCACGCGGTGCGCTGGGCGATGGATGCGGTGCGCGGGTCGCTCGCGGAGGCCCCGGCGCGCTCGGTGGTCGTCGCGCACTGCTTCGCCGCGGGCGTCGCCGACGACGCTGAGCGCCTCGACGACGCGCCGCGCGACATCACCGCGGGCGGCCTCGACGTGGTGCCGACGAGCGCGTTCGACGGGATCGACTACGTCGCCCTCGGCCACCTGCACTCGCGGCAGGAGCTCGCGCCCGGCGTGCGCTACTCGGGCGCCCCGCTGCACTACTCGTTCCGCGAGCGCTCGCCGGAGCGGGGCGCGTGGCTCGTCGAGCTCGGCGCCGAGGGCCTCGCGTCGGTCGAGTGGGTGCCGCTGCCCGTGCCGAGGCGCCTCACGACGATCGAGGGCGAGCTCGCGGCCCTCCTCGCCGATCCGGCGCTCGCCGGCACCGAGCCCGACTGGGTGCGGGCCCGGCTCACGGACCGCGTGCGGCCGCTCGATGCGATGCGGAGGCTGCAGGAGCGCTGGCCGCACGCGGCGGAGGTCGTGTGGGTCGGCGCGGGCGACGCGCCCGCGCTCGCGCTCCGCGAGCGCCTCGCGCGCCGGAGCGAGGCCGAGGTGGTCGGCGACTTCCTCGCCCACGTGCGCGCGGGCGCCGGGGCGACGCCCGAGGAGGCGGCGCTCGTGCGCGAGGGCCTCGCGCGCGTCGCGGCCGAGGAGGCCGCCCTGTGAGGCTGCTGCGGCTCGAGCTCGCGGGCTTCGGGCCCTTCCGCGAGCGCTTCGAGATCGACTTCGCCGCGTTCGACGCCGACGGCGTGTACCTGATCGCCGGGCCCACCGGCGCCGGCAAGTCGACGATCCTCGACGCGGTGTGCTTCGCGCTCTACGGCTCGGTGCCCCGCTACGACGAGCGCGCGCACCTGCGGAGCGACCTCGCGGGCCCCGAGCACCCGACGTTCGTCGAGCTCGACGTGCAGCTCGGCTCGCGGGTGCTGCGCGTGCGGCGATCGCCCGAGTACGAGCGCCCGAAGCAGCGCGGCTCCGGCACGACGAGGGAGAAGGCGTCGGCGTCGCTGCTCGAGCGCACGGCCGACGGCTGGGACGCGATCGCGACGAGCGCGCGCGAGGTGGGCGTCGAGGTGGGCCGCCTCGTAGGGCTCACGAAGGACGAGTTCCTGCAGGTGATCCTGCTCGCCCAGGGCGGCTTCGCGGAGTTCCTCGCGGCCTCGAGCGACGAGCGGAAGGCGCTGCTCGAGCGGCTGTTCGGCACCGGCAGCATGCGCCGGCTGCGCGAGCTCGCGATCGCCGACGCGAAGGCCGTCGTGGCCGAGCGCGCCGCGCTCGAGCAGCTGCGCGACGACCGCGTCGCGCGCGTGCGGGCGCTCACCGCCGCGGTCGGGCCGGACGACGACGCCCACGC
>NZ_JANQCH010000061.1 GCF_024723325.1 Agrococcus sp. HG114 | reverse complement strand
CGCCTCGGCCGACGCGCGAGCGCGCTCGCGCGCGTCCGCGGGCAGCGCGTCGAGGCCGTCGAGCAGCCACCGGGGCGATGCCGGGTCGACCGCGACCGCCCATCCCTCGGCGACGGCCGCCTCGACGGCGCGGCACGGGAACGCGACGACCGGCAGCCCGAAGGTCGCCGCGAGCTGGAGCGCGCCGGAGTTCAGCCCGTCGCGGTAGGGCATGACGAGCGCGTCGGCGGCGCGGTGCCAGCGCTGCACGTCCGACTCCGGCACGTAGCCGACGTGGAGCGTCGCGTCGTCGCGGCCGCGGAGCGGCGCGAGGTCCGCCTCGTCGAACCCGACGCCCGGCCGGCCGGCGATCAGGACGTGGAGGTCGGCCCGCTCTGCGCGGGCCGCGAGGAAGCCCTCGACGAGCGCGCGGACGCCCTTGTACTCGCGCAGCGCCCCGTGGAGCAGCACTACCGTGCGCTCGAGCGGCACGCCGAGCGCAGCGCGCGCCTGCTCGCGCGAGAGCTCGTCGGGGTACACGCCGCGGTAGCTCGGGTGGTCGACGAGCGCCTCGCGATCCGCCGGGAGCGACCAGACGTCGGCGACCGCGGCCGCCGTCGCGGGGTGCATCACGTGGATCACGTCGGCGCGATCGGCGAGCCCGCGGAGCAGCCGCACCTCGGCCTCGGGGTGCCGCTGCTCGTGCGGCAGCACGTTGTGCACCGTCCACAGCAGCGCCCCGCCCGCTGCGTGGAGCGCGTCGACCTCGGCGAGCAGCCGGTCGACGGAGGCGAGCGCCTCCGGCTCGGTGTCGGCGCGCTGCGTGATGGGCGCCGTCCAGTTGAGGTGCGCGACGACGGGCCCGTGCCCAGCGGCGAGCACGGCGGCGAGCGGCTCGCCGTGGTCGACGTCGAGCGTCGCGAAGCCCGCGTCCCGCGCGCCGCGCTCGACGATGTCCTGCCAGGGGTTGTCGGTGAAGCGGCCCCACGCGACGAGGAGCGGGGCCGCGTCGCGCACGGCCGCGCGGACCCGCGCATCCGTGCAGATGCGCTCGAGATCGGCGGGTCCGAGCGTCGCCGCGAGCTGCGCGTCGTTCTCGCCGCCCGCGACGTTCGTCCGGTAGAGCCCGGTCGCCTGGGTCGCCGGCACGAAGGGGAAGTTCTGCGAGATCGGCTCGACCTGCGCGGTGCGGATGCCCTCCTGCACCGCGACCGCGCTGATCCAGACGTCGTCGGCGCGGGGCGCGCGCTCGAGGAAGGCCGTGCCCCGTCGCCGCAGCGCGTCGAGGAGCGCGGTCGGCAGGAGCTGCCCGGAGACGCCGGTGCCGAAGTGCGCGAAGCTCGCATCGGTGCCTCGCGCGGGCGGCCAGGTGCGGTACGGCGCGAGCCCGCCGTCGGCGCACTGGATCTCGTGCGCCCGGAACGCGTGCACGAGCCACGGCCGCGCGCGGTGCGCGTCGAGGAGCACGCGCAGCCAGTGGCGCGGGTACACCATGTCGTCGTCCGACACGACGAGCGGGAGCTCGTGCCGCTCGGCCGAGACGACGTGCGGCCAGTACTTCGCGTGCACGCGCAGTCCCGGCGCGGCGGGCAGGATCTCGAGCCCGCGCCGCTGCAGGCGCCGCAGCGGCAGCGGCAGCGGCGAGGCGAGGTCCGGCTCGTCGAGGAAGAGCACGAGCCTGCTCGGCAGGCGCTCCCCGCGGGCGATCGACTCGAGCGCGACCCACGCGAGGCGCACGCGCGCCCCGTGCGTCGTCATGGACACGACGCATCCGCCGTCAGGGTCGACCACGGGCCGACGGGAGGCGAGGTTCTGCAGCCGGAGGCGAGCGATCTCGCGCACGAGCCGGGGCGAGGGCCGGTCGTCCTGCGCCGCGGTGGCATGTGCGTGGAGCGGCACGCCGATCGCGCGCGCCGCCGCCCCGCGCGTCGCGGTCGTGGCGAGGTCGCGCAGCCGCCGCAGCGTGGTTCGGAGCATGGCGTTCACGATAGCCGGGGCCACGACGGGCGTTGACAGCGCGGTGCGCCCGCTGGGACCATGCCCTTTTGTACCCCAACCCGTGGTCACGAACGGAGTGAGTCATCATGCGCCTCGCGCTCGCCAGCGTCGCCATCGCCGGAGTCCTCGGGGCGACGCTCCTCGGGCCCGCCCCCGCCGCCGAGGCGGCCACCACGCGCCTCGACGGCGCCGATCGCTTCGAGACGAGCGTGCTCGCGTCGCAGCGCGTGCCCACGGGCGACGTCGTCTTCCTCGCCTCCGGCACCTCGTTCCCGGACGCGCTCGCGGCAGCGCCGGTCGTCGCAGCCGAGCAGGGGCACCTGCTGCTCACGCTGCCCGACGGCATCCCCGCCGTGGTGCAGCGCGAGATCGCGCGGATCGCGCCGAGCGAGATCGTGCTGCTCGGCTCCGAGGCGACGCTCTCGGCGGCGGTCGCGCGGGAGGCGGGCGCGCTCGTCTCCCCCGGCGGCGCCGTCGAGCGCATCGGCGGGGCAGACCGCATCGAGACCTCGATGCTGCTGCTCGACCGGCTGCGGGGCCAGCGGGCGGTGACGGATGTCTGGGTCGCGAGCGCGGGCTCGTTCCCCGATGCGCTCGCGGCCGGTGCGGTCGCGGCGCGGCACGGCCACGGGCTCGTGCTCACCGCGGGCGTCGACGCGTCCTTCCGGCAGCGCCTCGAGCAGCGGATCGGCGGCGTGCAGCGCTTCCACATCCCCGGCAGCACCGCGAGCGTCGGCGCGGACGTCGAGTCGTACCTCGCCGGCAAGGGCACCGTGCGCCGCTTCCCCGGAGCGGACCGCTACGAGACCGCGGTGCTCATCAACCAGCGCTTCACCTCGTCGAGCGCAGGCGGCGAGATCGTGCTCGCGAGCGGCGCGGGCTTCCCCGACGGCCTCGTCGGAGCCGCGATGGCCGGACGGCGCGGCCAGGCGCTGTACCTCACCGCGCCGGAGTGCGCCACGAGCGGCTCGGTCGCCGCCGAGACGCGGCGTCTCGGCACGACCGGCGTCGCGGTGCTCGGCGGCACCGGTTCGGTCTCGCCCATGGCCGCAGAGCTCGTGCCGTGCGCCGCGCTCGACGCCTCGACCGCCGACCTGCTCGACCGCATCAACCGGGAGCGCGCCGCCGCAGGCGTGCAGCCGCTGCGCTCCGACGGCTGCCTCGCGCGCATGGCAGGCGGCTGGGCGAGCGCCATGGCCGACGGCAGCCTCTCGGGCTCCGCGCACAATCCCGCGCTCGGCGACGAGGCCCGTGCGTGCGCGCTGCGCGCCTGGGGCGAGAACGTCGGGCGCACGTGGGGCACCTCGAGCCCCGACACCGCCCGCATCATGTCGGCGTGGATGGCCTCGGAGGGCCACCGGAACAACATCCTGCGCGCGAGCTTCACGCACATCGGCATAGGCATCGACCGCAGCGAGGCGGGCCACTGGTACTACGTGCTCGACTTCGGCACCCGCTGACCCGGCCTCCGCGGCCTCGGATACAGTGGGGCCGTTGTGCGAGAGGAGCGGCGACCGCAGGGCGGCGCTCGGCGTCCGGCCCTGCCGAGCCTCGCCGAGGACCGTCGGCGGCGGGGCGACACCGCCCTCTCCGCGCCCGCGAGCGACCGAGGAGACGGATGACCGACAGGCTGACGGTGGTGCTCGACGAGGTCGGCGAGCGCGCCCCCACCATGGTGGGCCGCTACTCGACCGAGATGGCGCGCGGGCTCATCGCGACGGCGCCCGAGGGCTTCGGGGTCGTCGGCATCTCGGCGAAGCTGAGCGACGGCAGGGCCGCGCGGGTCGCGGCGCAGCTCCCCGGCCTCGCCGACATGCGGCGCACCGCGGTGCCGGCCCGCGAGCTGCGGGAGGCGTGGCTCCACTCCCTCACGACGCTCCCCGTGCGCGGGCTCGTGCACGCCACGAGCCTCATGGCGCCGCTGCGGCGCGATCCGGGCCCCGGCGACCAGGTGACCGTCACCGTGCACGGCCTGCAGTCGTTCTCGGACCGCTCGAAGCGCAAGCAGCAGTGGTTCGACCGGGCGCTCAAGCGCGCCCTGCTCCTCGCCGACGGCGTCGTGGTGCCGACGACCGCGGTCGCCGAGGACCTCGCGCGCCGCTTCGACACCGGCGAGAAGGTGCGCGTCGTGCACCCGGCGGCCTCCGCCGCGCTGCTCGGCGCGTCCGCGTCCGGCGAGAGCGAGATCCGTCTGTCGCTGCCGGACGAGTTCGTGCTCGCGATCACGAGCCCGGGCGCGCGCGCCGATGCCCAGCGGCTCGTCGAGACCGTCGCGAGCACGAGCATGCCGGATGTGCGGGTCGTCGTCGCAGGACCGGTCGAGTGGGGCGAGACGCGGCTCGCGGGCCTCGCCGTCGACGCCGGCATCCGCCCGGGGCGCCTCGTCATGCTCGGCCAGCTCGACGACGCGCAGCTCGCCCTCGCCCACCGTCGCGCGCTCGCGCACCTGCTCGTCTCCGAGCAGGACGCGCTCGGCCTGTCGCTCCTCGACGCGGCGGCGCTCGGCACGCCCACGGTGCATCCGGCGACGCGCTCGCTCACGGAGATCGGGGGCGGGGCGAGCGTCGCGGTCGACGGGGGTCCCGATGAGCTCGCGAGCGCCCTCGGCGCCCTCCTCGCCGACGACGAGGAGCGCACGAGGCTGCGGCTGCTCGCGCAGGACCGGGCGCAGGCCTTCACGTGGGAGGCCGCCGCGCGCCAGGTGTGGCAGCTGCACGCGGAGCTGTGAGCGCGCGCGTCAGCGTCGCCCTGTGCACGCACGAGGGCGAGCGGTGGATCGAGGAGCAGCTGCGCAGCATCCTCGCGCAATCGGTGCCGGTGAGCGAGGTCGTCGTCGGCGACGACGCCTCGACCGACCGCACGCTGGACATCGTGCGGCGCGTGGCGTCCGAGACCGACGTGCCCATCCGCATCCGCCACCACCGGGTCGCCCTCGGCGTGGCCGGCAACTTCGCGGACGCGATCGCGGCCACGACCGGCGACGTCGTCGCGCTCAGCGACCAGGACGACGTCTGGCACCCGGACCGCCTCGAGCGGCTCCTCCCCCACCTCGACGACGTCGCGCTCGTCCACTCGAACGCGCGGCTCGTCGACGCCGCCGGCGCACCCCTCGGGTCGTCGCTCGAGGAGTCGCTCGAGATGTCGGCGTGGGAGCGGGCGGCGCTCGAGGGCGGGCGCGCCCTCGATGCGCTGCTGCGGCGCAACCTGGTCACGGGGGCGACCGCGCTCATGCGGCGCGACGCCGCGGTAGCCGCGCTGCCCGTGCCGGACGCGTGGATCCACGATGAGTGGCTCGCGATGTGCGCCGCGCTCGACGGCGGGCTGCGCTACGTGCCCGAGGAGACGATCGACTACCGGCAGCACGGCGGCAACGCGATCGGGGTGCGCCGGCTCAGCCTCGTGGGCAAGCTCGCGCGGGTGCTCGAGGCCGACTCCGGCAAGCACGCGGTCAAGGCCGCCCGCGCCGAGGCGCTCGCGGCGGCCGCCGCCGAGCGCGGCCTCGCGAGCGGGGCGACGCTCGAGCGGCTCGTCGAGAAGGCCCTGCACGAGCGGGCGCGCGCGCGGCTGCCCCGAGCTCGCGTGCGCCGCATCCCCGGGATCGTGCGGGGGCTCGTCCGCGGCCGCTACCGCGCGTACTCGCGCGGCGCGTACGACGTCGCACGAGACCTGCTCGAGGCCCACGCGCGCTGACGCGCGCGCCGGCGCGGCGTCACGGCGCCGGCGACTCCTCGGGCGCGTCGGTCGGCGGCACCTGGGCGTCCGCCTCCGCGAGCGCCGCCTGCACCATGGCGTGGATCGCCTCGAAGTCGGGATCGCCGGTGTCCACCTGGGGCGGCACGAGCTCGAGGTTCGTGATCGGGATGCTGCGGGTCCGGAGGGCGAGCTCGGACAGGCTGCCGATCATGGCCTGGGGGATGTCGGTCTGCACCATGTCCTGCCCCGCGGCCGAGAGCTCGGAGTACTTCGTGAGCAGGGTCTGGGGCGTGAACTGCGCGATGAGCGCCTCCTGCACCTGCCGCTGCCGCTCCATGCGGTCGTAGTCGGAGGAGCCGGCGCGGCTGCGGGCGTACCAGAGCGCGTGGTAGCCGTCCATGCGCTGCACGCCCGGCTCGATCCACTCCTCGACGGGCCCGCCCTCGATCGCGATCGGCACCCGCGCGGCCACCTCGAGCTCGAGTCCGCCGAGCGCGTCGATGAGGTCCTCGAAGCCGTGCATGTCGACGAGCACGAAGAACTGCAGCTCGAGACCCGTCACCCCCTCGATCGCGTCGCGCGTGGCCTCGATGCCGGGGCTCGAGCCGTTCGCGATCGCGTCCGGGTACAGCTCCGGGTGGGCCTCCCCGTAGGTGTAGGTGCCGTTCAGGTAGCAGTCGCTCGACGTGCAGTCGAAGCCGTCCGGCCAGGGGCCCCACATGGGCGACCCCTCGCTGAAGGGGGCGTTGCGGAGGTTGCGGGGCACCCCGATCATCGTCGCGGCACCGGTCTCGGCGTTCACGGTGACGACGGTCATGGAGTCGGCGCGGAGGCCCACGCGGTCGTCGCCCGCATCGCCGCCGAGCAGCAGGAACGTGTAGCGCCCGTCGATCGGCTCGACCGCGGGGCGCGCGAAGTCGAAGACGTTCGCGACCAGGCCCCGGGAGGCATCCACGAGCGTCGCCCCGTAGCCGGCGAGCGCCGCGGGCGCGACCGTCGCGAGCACCGCGACGGCCGCGATCGCGGCGCGCGCGCCGCCCTCGACCGCGCGGAGTCGCGCGAGGCGGAGGGTGTCGAAGCCGAGCACGAGCCACAGCACCGCGTAGCCCACGAGCAGCACCTCGACGACGAGCAGCCCGATCGAGTTGCCGACGATCGTCAGCAGCGCCGAGCGCCACGCGAACCACAGGATGCCGGCGACCGCGAGCAGCGCGAGCAGCACGAGCGTCGCCGCGATGCCGAACCGGCCGAGCCGACGGTTCCCGGCGAGCACCTGCGCGCTCCCGGGCAGCACGAAGCCCAGCAGCACGAGCCACCAGCCGCGGCGCTGCATCACCTCGGGCCGGCGCGTGTCGGGGCTGCGGAGCGGGCTGGCTGCCTGCAGCAGCGTCATGCGCCGGCTTCCACGCGGTCGCGCAGCGCCGCCGCCTTGTCGCCGACCTGGCGCTCGAGGTCCGCCGCGAAGGCGTCGAGGCGCTCGGCGAGCTCGGGGTCGAACGCCCCGAGCATGCGCGCCGCGAGGATGCCGGCGTTGCGCGCCCCGCCGATCGAGACGGTCGCGACGGGGATGCCCGCCGGCATCTGCACGATGGAGAGCAGGCTGTCGAGCCCGTCGAGCCGCTCGAGCGGCACCGGCACGCCGATCACGGGGAGCCGCGTCATCGAGGCGACCATGCCGGGCAGGTGCGCCGCTCCCCCGGCCCCGGCGATGATCACGCGCACGCCGCGGTCGGCGGCACCACGGGCGAAGTCGACCATCTTCTGCGGCGTGCGGTGCGCGGAGACCACGTCGACCTCGGAGGGCACGCCGAGCTCGTCGAGCACGGCCTTCGCCGCCTCCATGACCCGCCAATCGGAGTCGGATCCCATGATGATGCTCACCTGCGCACGCATGGGCTCCAGGGTACGCGCGCCGCCGCCGCCCGCACGATCGCCCCGCCGCGCCCGCTGCGCGCGGACGCGGCGGTCAGGCGTCGAAGTGCGCCGCCGCCGCGCGGGCGCGGTAGGCCACCTCGTCGAGGTCGTCGCCGATCGCCGTCACGTGCCCGACCTTGCGACCCGGACGGGCCGCCTTGTCGTACGAGTGCACCTTCACGTCGGGGTGCGCCGCGAGCGCGGCCTGGTAGCGGTCGGCCATCGACCCCGAGGCGGGGCCGCCGATGATGTTCACCATGACGCTCGCGGGCGCGAGGAGCGCCGTCGAGCCGAGCGGCAGGTCGAGCACCGCGCGCAGGTGCTGCTCGAACTGGCTCGTGATCGAGCCGTCGATCGTCCAGTGCCCGGAGTTGTGGGGGCGCATCGCGAGCTCGTTCACGAGCACGCGGCCGTCGCTCGTCTCGAACAGCTCGACGGCGAGCACGCCCGTGACCCCGAGGCCCTCGGCGATGCTGCGCGCGACGTCGTCGACGAGCGGCTGGATGTGCGGGGGCACGTCGGCGGGCGCGATCACCTCCGCGCAGATCGAGTCGCGCTGCACCGTCTGCACGAGCGGCCACACGACCGCCTCGCCGGAGGGCCGGCGGGCGACGAGCTGCGCGAGCTCGCGGATGAAGGGCACGTGCTCCTCGACGAGCAGGCGCGGACCGCCCGCGAGCGCTCCTCCGAGCCAGTCGGCGACCTCGTCGGCGTCGCGCACGACGCGGACGCCCTTGCCGTCGTAGCCGCCCGTCGCGGTCTTCACCACGCCGACTCCGCCGTGGTCGGCGAGGAAGCGCTCGAGGTCGTCGCGCGAGTCGACCGGCGCCCAGTCCGGCTGGGGCGCGCCGAGCTCGGCCATGCGCTCGCGCATCGCCCGCTTGTCCTGCGCGAACCGCAGCGCGTCGGGTCCCGGGTGCACGCGGTGGCCGGCCTCGACGAGCGCGCGGAGCACCTCCTGCGGCACGTGCTCGTGGTCGAACGTCACGACGTCGACGCCCTCCGCGAAGGCGAGCACCGTCGCGGCGTCGCGGTAGTCGCCGACGGCGGTCGCGGCGAGGCCCGCCGACATGCCCTCGGCCTCGGCGAGCACGCGCAGCTCGATGCCGAGCTCCACCGCCGCCGGGATCATCATGCGGGCCAGCTGCCCGCCGCCCACCACACCGACGATCATGCTGGTGCCACCTCCGGCCATGCTGCTGCCACCTCCGGCTTGCCGAGCCCGACGACGCGGAACCCGGCGGCGGACCACCGGCCGGCGTCGAGCGTGTTGCGCCCGTCGACGATGACCCGCGCGCGCGTGAGCGTCGCGACGTGCGCGGGGTCGAGGTCGCGGAACTCCTGCCACTCCGTGCCGAGCGCGAGCACGTCGGCGTCGCGCACCGCCGCATCCACCGACGCGACGATCTCGAGCGACGGCAGCACCCGCCGCGCGGTCTCGCGCGCCTCAGGATCGTAGGCCGTCACGACGCGGCCGCCCGCCTGCAGCATGCGGCACACGTCGAGCGCGGGCGAGTCGCGCACGTCGTCGCTGTTCGGCTTGAACGCGAGGCCGAGCATCGCGACGCGATCGCCGCCCGCGGCCTCGAGCTCGCGCTCGATGAGCGCCGCCATGCGGTCGCGGCGGCGCAGGTTGATGGCGTCGACCTCGCGCAGGAAGCCGAGCGACTCGGCGTGCCCGAGCTCGGCCGCGCGCGCCTGGAACGCCCGGATGTCCTTGGGGAGGCAGCCGCCGCCGAAGCCGAGCCCGGCGTTGAGGAACCGCCGGCCGATGCGGGCGTCGAGGCCGATCGCGTCGGCGAGCCTCGTGACATCCGCGCCGACCGTCTCGGCGAGCTCGGCCATCGCGTTGATGAACGAGATCTTGGTCGCGAGGAAGGCGTTCGCGCTCACCTTCACGAGCTCGGCGGTCGCGAAGTCGAGCACGAGTCGCTCGGTGCCGCGCGCGAGCACGCTCGCGTAGACCGCGTCGAGGCGCTCGACCGCGACGTCGTCGCCCGGCTCGACCCCGTAGACGAGGCGGTCGGGTGCGAGCGTGTCCTGCACCGCGAAGCCCTCGCGCAGGAACTCGGGGTTCCACGCCAGGCGCGCTCCCGTGGGCCGCACGATGCCCGCGAGCCGCTGCGCGGTGCCGACCGGCACCGTCGACTTGCCCACGACGAGCGTGCCGTCGCCGACATGCGGGAGCAGCGACTCGACCGCCGCGTCGACGAACGTCAGATCCGCCGCGTCGGAGCCCGCGCGCTGCGGCGTGCCGACCGCGATGAAGACGACGTCGCTGCCCGCGGCCTCGGCGACGTCCGTCGTGAACCGCAGCGCGCCCGCATCCACTCCCGACCGCAGCAGCTCGGGCAGCCCCGGCTCGAAGAACGGCGGCTCGCCCCGGCGCAGCCGCTCCACCTTCGCCGCATCGACGTCGACGCCGACGGTCTCGAAGCCGAGCGAGGCCATGGCCGCGGCATGCACCGCGCCCAGGTAGCCGCAGCCGATGACGGCGATCTTCATGGAGCTCCTCACGGTTCGGCGCCGATCGGCGCGATCGGGTTCAGGCGTCGACCCGCTCGGGGGTCGCGATGCCGCGCGCGCCCAGCTGCTCGGACAGCATGCGCTGCACGAGCGACGCGCTCGGGACGTCGGAGAGCACGACCGCGCGGTCGCCGCCGGTCGACAGCAGCACGTCGCCGGCGCCGAAGAGCGCCTGCAGGCCGCGCCGCCGCACCGTGACGTCGTGGACGCGCGAGAGCATCGTCTCGCGCCGAGTGCCGCCGAAGCCCGTGCGGATGATGACGCGCTCGGTCGTGAAGGTGAAGCCGCGCGAGAGCCACGCGAGGGTCGGCACGATCGTCAGCAGCCCGACGACGATGCCGGCGACGGTGAGCACGGCCACGTTCCACAGCGGCCAGTCGACGCGGTCGATGAGCAGCATCGTCAGGCCGATGCACGCCCACAGCACGAGCACGGGCACGACGAGCACGCGCCCATGCGGCCGCATGCGCGCGATGACCCGCTCGTCGCCGGAGTGCACCCGACGATTCTCTCGCATCAGCGCACGTGCACGACGTCGCCCGCCCGCACGTCGACGATCCCGTCGTCGGTCTCGACCTGCAGCTCGCCCCCGGCGCCCAGCCCGACGGCGCGCCCGCGCAGCTCGCCGGCGGGCAGCGCGACGCGGACGTCGCGGCCGATGGTCGAGAGCTCCGCGGCGATCGCGGTGCGGAGCCGCTCGGTGCCGAGCGCGGGGAGCAGCCCGTCGATCGAGCGCAGCACGTGGCAGAGGACGGCGTCGGCGAGCACCGGCGCGGTGCCCTCCGCGCCCTCGAGGGTCAGCGAGGTCGCGTGCTCCGTCGGCAGCTCGTCGCGCGTCAGGGTCAGGTTGACGCCGAACCCCACCGCGACGCCGGTCCGCCGCCGCTCGCACAGGATCCCGGCGACCTTCTTGCCGTCGATGAGCACGTCGTTCGGCCACTTGATGGATGCGCGGTCGGCGACGAGCGTGTCGAGCGCGTCGGCGAGGGCGAGCCCGGCCGCGAGCGGCAGCCATCCGACCGCCTCCTCGCGCATCCGCCTCGTGCGCACGAGCACGGTCGCCGCGAGGCACTTCCCCGGAGGCGACACCCACTCGCGCCCGAGGCGGCCGCGACCCGCGCGCTGGTCGAGCGTCGCCCAGGTCGTGAGGTGCTCAGCGCGGTCGTCGACCGCGTCGAGGGTCGAGCCGACCGTGCCGAGCTCGACGACGGCGGCGGTGCGGGCAGCACCGGGGAAGAGCATGCGTCCAGCCTAGGCGGAGCGGCCCGGCGGGGTGGAGAGGATCGCCACCGATGCGGCGGCGATCGCTGTGGGAGTCCACAAAGGCCAGGCATGGGGCGCCGTCTAGAGTGGCATCCGTGACTGACGAGACGCCGGCGACGACCGCCCTGACGACGACTGCCGCGCGCATCGACGATCTCCGCAAGCGCCACGGCGAGGCCGTCGTCGCCAAGGAGTCGCGCGCGAAGGAGCGCCAGGGCGCGAAGGGCAAGAAGACCGCGCGCGAGCGCATCGAGGCCTTCGTCGACCAGGGCTCGTTCGTCGAGTTCGACGCCTATGTGCGGCACCGCACGAGCGCGTTCGGCATGGAGGGCAACCGGCCCTACGGCGACGCCGTGGTCACCGGCATCGGCACGGTGCACGGCCGCCGCGTCGCCGTCTACTCGCAGGACTTCACGACCTTCGGCGGTTCGCTCGGCGAGGTCGCGGGCGAGAAGATCATCAAGATCCAGGACTACGCGATGAAGGTCGGCGTGCCGATCGTCGGCATGCTCGACTCCGGCGGCGCCCGCATCCAGGAGGGCGTCGTCGCGCTCGGCAAGTACGGCGAGATCTTCAAGCGCAACACCGCCGCCTCCGGCGTGATCCCGCAGATTTCGATCGTCATGGGCCCCGCCGCGGGCGGCGCCGTCTACTCCCCCGCGCTCACCGACTTCGTCGTCATGGTCGACAAGTCGAGCCACATGTTCGTCACGGGTCCCGACGTCATCAAGACCGTCACGGGCGAGGAGGTCGGCTTCGAGGAGCTCGGCGGCGGCCGCACCCACAACACGGTCTCCGGCGTGAGCCACTACCTCGCCGCCGACGAGGACGACGCGCTCGACTACGTCCGCGCCCTGCTCGCGTACCTGCCCGACAACAACCAGTCGGAGGTGCCGGCCTACGACCACACGGCCGAGCGGGTCGTGAACGACGCCGACCGCCGCCTCAACACGATCATCCCCGACTCGCCGAACCAGCCGTACGACGTGCTCGCGATCATCGAGACGCTCATGGACGACCGCGAGTTCCTCGAGGTGCAGCCGCTCTACGCCCCGAACATCGTCATCGGGTTCGGCCGCCTCGAGGGCCGCACGATCGGCGTGATCGCGAACCAGCCCAACCAGATGGCCGGCACGCTCAACATCGAGGCGGGCGAGAAGGCGGCCCGCTTCGTGCGCTTCTGCGACGCGTTCTCGATCCCGATCCTGACGATCGTCGACGTGCCGGGCTACCTGCCGGGCACCGACCAGGAGTGGTCGGGCGTCATCCGCCGTGGCGCGAAGCTGCTCTACGCGTACGCCGAGGCCACCGTGCCGATGGTGACCGTCATCACGCGGAAGGCCTACGGCGGCGCCTACATCGTGATGGGCTCGAAGCAGCTCGGCGCCGACATCAACATCGCGTGGCCGTCGGCCGAGATCGCCGTCATGGGCGGCCAGGGCGCCGTGAACATCCTCTACCGCAACGAGATCAAGCAGGCCGAGGCCGACGGGCACGACGTCGCCGAGGTGCGCTCCCGCCTCGCGAACGAGTACACCTACAACGTCGCCTCGCCCTTCCTCGCGGCCGAGCGCGGCGAGCTCGACGGCATCATCGAGCCCGCCGAGACCCGCGTGATGGTGACGCGCGCGTTCCGCGCGCTGCGCACGAAGCGCGTGCACCCGCCGGAGAAGAAGCACGGGAACATCCCGCTGTGACGCGCGCCGGCAGCCCCACGTCGACCCGCACGGGCCGCCGCCCGTGAGCGCGGCGCCAGACGACGCATCCGAGCCCCGCATGGCGGTGGTCGGCGGATCGCCCACGCCCGAGGAGCGGGCGGCCGTCGAGGCCGTGCTCACCGGCATGGCGGCCGAGTGGGCCGAGACGAAGCACCGGCGCGTGCTCGACTCCGAGAGCGAGTGGCAGTCGAAGTCGCGCCTGCCCGACGGGCGGCGCTGGCAGCGCGACTGACGCGCGGCGCTCGCCCCTACCGGGGCGCGGATGCGTCGGGCACGGCGCCGTCGTCGGCGAGCGGCGCGCCCGGCGGCGGCTCGGGGACGACCTCGATCCCGAGCCTCGGGAGGAGCGCCTCGGCGATGAGCGCTTCGCGCTGCATCGCGCTCGCGGCGCCGATGTGGTGCGCGTCCGTCCAGGTGGGCACGCCGCCCGCGGTGAACGGGCACGCCTCGGCCTCGACGTCGCAGTACCAGCCGAGCGTGTCCACGAGGTCGCCGCCGCCCGCGCCGATGGTCTCGACCATCTGCCGGTGGCGCTCGAGCATCGCCGGCTCGAGCGGGGCGGTGCAGCTCGCGAGGTCGCCCTCGGTCGCGACCGCCGCGAGGCACGCGTCCATGGCGGGGAACGGCGGGGCGCTGTCGAGCCAGACCGAGCGCACGCCGAGCTCGTCGAGCTGCCGCATGAGGTCGAGCGTGCCCTCGGCGAGCCGCCGGCCCACGTCGGGGCCGAGCCGCTCGAACGCCTCGCCCGTCCACCAGGCGCCGTAGGTGATGACGACGAGCTCGGGACGGCGCTCGCCGGCGAGCTGCAGCACGAGCCCGAGGTGCTCCGCGCAGGCCGCCGCGCCCTCTCCGAGCTCCTGCGCGACGACCGGCGCGGTCGAGAACGGGCACATCTCCCGCCCGAGCAGCTGCACGTCGGCGTGCCCGGCGAGCGCCGCGCGGGCGCCGGGCGCGAGCGTCACGGCTTGCGAGTCGCCGACGAGCCACACCTCCCGGCCGTGGGTGGCGGGCGGGGCGGGGTAGCGGCATCCGTCGACCTCGGCCGCATCGACCGTCGAG
>NZ_JANQCH010000060.1 GCF_024723325.1 Agrococcus sp. HG114 | reverse complement strand
CGCCGGTGCCGCGGCCGCAGCCGGGGCGGCGGCGCCCGTGCTCGCTGTGCGGTGGCGCGCGAAGCGGCGACGCCGCGCCCAGGCGGAGGTCTGGCCGGACGTCGTCGATCACCTCGTCTCGGCCGTGCGCAGCGGCCTCGCGCTCCCGGATGCGGTGGCGCAGCTCGAGCGATCGGGTCCCGAGATCACGCGGCCGGCCTTCGCCGCGTACGCGGCAGACCACCGCGCGACCGGCTCGTTCGGGTACGCGCTCGACCGGCTCAAGGACCGCCTCGCCGACCCCGTCGCCGACCGCATCCTCGAGACCCTCCGGATGGCGCGCGAGGTCGGTGGTACCGAGGTCACGACGGTGCTGCGCGAGCTCGCGGCGTACCTCCGCGCGGACCAGGCGACGCGCGGCGAGCTCGAGGCGCGGCAGACCTGGATCGTGAGCGCCGCCCGGCTCGGCGTCGCGGCGCCCTGGATCGTGCTGCTCATCCTGTCGACCCGGCCGGAGGCCGCGCAGGCCTACAACGCGCCCGGCGGCCTCATGCTCATCGCCGGCGGCGCTGCGGTGACCTTCATCGCGTACCGCGTGATGCTGCGCATCGGCGCACTCCCCGTCGAGTCGAGGTGGTTCGCGTGAGCCCCGAGACCGGATGGAGCCTCGTGCTGGGCGCGAGCCTCGGGCTCGGCCTCTGGATGCTCGTGAGCCTCGCGCCGATCCTGCGACGCCCGCTGCTGCTCCACCGGGTCGCGCCCTACGTGCTCGATGTCTCGTCCGGCGCCCGCGACCTCGTCGCCCGCCGGAGGGTCGATCCCCTGCGCGTGCTCGGCGCCGCTGCGTCGCCCGTCGGCGACCGGCTCGCCCCGATCGCGCACGCGGTGCTCGGTGCGCCCGACGGCATCCGCCGCCGCCTCCGGCAGGCCGCCTCGAGCGAGTCGGTCGCCGAGCACCGGGGGCGGCAGCTGCGCTGGGCCGTGCTCGGCGCAGCGGTGGGGGCGGGCCTCGGCGTCGTCGGGGTCCTGCAGCGCGGACCGCTCGCTCTGCCCGCGGTGCTCGCCGTGCTGGGTGCGGCGATCGGCGCCTTCACCGTCGACTGGCTGCTGCAGCGCCGCGCGAAGCGCCGGCTCGCGCGCATCTCGAGCGAGCTGCCGTCGATCCTCGAGTTCCTGTCGCTGAGCCTCGCCGCAGGCGAGGGACTGCAGGATGCGCTCAGGCGCGTCGGCGCGGCCGGCCGGAGTGCGCTCGGGCGCGAGCTCGCCGGCGTCGTCTCGGACGCCGCGG
The DNA here is from genome assembly GCF_024723325.1 of Agrococcus sp. HG114. Lineage (GTDB taxonomy): Bacteria > Actinomycetota > Actinomycetes > Actinomycetales > Microbacteriaceae > Agrococcus. The sequence goes on along the minus strand of NZ_JANQCH010000060.1, from coordinate 12,977 downwards.
CCGGCACGAGCCTCACGGCCGCGCTCGGCACGCTCGCTGACGAGCTCGCCCACCCAGGGGTCACCCGCAGCGTCGACCAGATGCGTGGTGCGCTCGAGCGCGGCACCCCGCTCGCGCAGACCCTGCAGGCCCAGGCGCTCGACGCGCGCGACGCCGCGAAGCGCGACCTGCTCGAGGCGGCCGGTCGCAAGGAGATCTCGATGCTCGTGCCGCTCGTCTTCGGCCTGCTGCCGACGACGGTCGCGTTCGCGCTGTGGCCCGGCATCCACGTGCTGCAGGTCGGATTCTGAAGGAGGAACCATGTCCACGATCAGCAGGAAGTTCGAGCGCCTCGTCGGCCGCGTCGTCGAGGAGGAGCGAGGGGATGTGCCGGGCTGGGTGCTCGTCACGCTCATGACGGCCGGTCTCGTCATCGTGCTCTGGACCGTCGCCGGGCCGGCGCTCCAGGGCGTCTTCGAGCAGGCGATCGCGCGCGTCACGAGCTTCTGATGCGGCTGGCCGACGAGCGCGGCTCGGCGGTCGCCGAGTTCGCCATGGTCGCGGGGCTCCTCGTGATGCTCGTGCTCTCGGTCATGCAGCTCTCGCTCGCGCTGCACGTCCGCGCGACGGTCGCCGATGCGGCCGCCGAGGGAGCGCGGCATGCGTCGCTGCTCGGCTCCGACCCGGCCGCGGGGGTCCAGCGCACGCGCGAGCTCATCACCGTCGCGGTGGGCTCCGCCTACGCCGAGCGCGTCACCGCGGGGCGCTCGACCGTCGCGGGCGTCGAGAGCATCGAGATCCGCGTCGCGGCGCCGCTGCCCGTGCTCGGGCTCGTCGGACCGGTCGCGCTGGAGGTGGCCGGCCATGCACCGGTCGAGCGGCTGGGCTGAGCGCAGCAGGGAACGCGGCCGTGCCGCCGCGTCGCTCCTCGCCGACGACCGCGGCTCCGCATCGGTCGAGTTCCTCACCGTGGGGCTCATCCTGCTCGTGCCGCTCGTGTACCTCGTGCTCGCGCTCGGCCAGATCCAGCACGCCGTGCTCGGGATCGAGGGCGCCGCCCGGCATGCCGCGCGCGTCGTCGCGGCCGCGGACGGGCACGACGAAGGGCTCGCGGCGGCGGACCGCGCGATCCGCGTCGGCATCGAGGGCGCCGGCCTCGAACCGGGCGCCGTGCGGGTGGCGATCACGTGCGAGCCCGTGCCGGATGCGTGCACCACGCCCCGCGGGACGGTGGACGTGCAGCTCGACGCCACGGTGCCGCTCCCGCTCGCGCCGCCCGTGCTGCGACTCGACACCGGCGTCGGCGTGCCGGTCTCGGCGCGAGCCACGCAGCCCGTCTCGGCGTTCGGCGGCGCACCGTGAGGCGGCTCTGGGCCCGGCTCGCGCGCGAGGAGGACGGCTCGACGCTCGTGCTCACGATCGGCTTCGCGGCGCTCGCCCTCGCCCTCATCCTCGCCGTCACAGCCGCCACGAGCATGCTCATCGAACGTCGGCGGCTGTTCAGCGTCGCCGACGGCGCGGCGCTCGCGGCGGCCGAGGCGTTCGCGCTCGAGCAGGTGCGCTTCGACGGCAGCGACGCCGCGCCCGAGCTCGCCGACGAGGCCGTGCAGCAGGCGGCGGCCCACTGGGCGTCGCGCGCCGGCACCGACCTCGACGGGGTGCGCGTCGACGGCGCGAGCGCCGATGCGCGCAGCGCCACGGTCACCGTCTCGAGCGCGTGGCGGCCGCCGGTCGTCTCGCTCTTCCTGCCCGACGGCATCCGCCTCGACGTCAGCTCGACCGCGCGCGCGGTCTTCGTCGACTGAGCGCCGCGAGCGCCGGCTCCTCGCGCATCCTGATCTCGCGCCCCTGATCTCCCGTCTCGCGCGAGGCGCACCGCCCGCCTAGCCTGACGCCATGACCGACACGGCCGACGACGGCGACGAGCTCGAGCGGTACCTCGCCCGCTACGGCGAGGCGCTCGGAGCGATGGATGCGACGGCGACCGCGGCGCTGTGGGGCGAGCCGTCGATGATGCTCACCGACGAGTTCGCCGGCATGCTCGAGACCCGCGAGCAGCTCGCCGCGGCGCTCGCGACGGCGCAGCCCGAGTACAGGGCGCAGGGTCTCGCGCGTGCGACGCACACGCTCGTCGAGCGCGCCGAGCTCTCGCCGCGGCTGCTGCGCGCCCACGTGCGCTGGCACTTCTGGAAGGCCGACGGCGAGCACATCGCCGACGCCGACTTCGAGTACCTCCTGCGCCGTGACGACGATGGGCTGCACGCCTATGCGGCCACTCTCCGCGGCGATCCGTCCTAGTCGCGCGGCTTGCGCGGCAGCCACTTGAGCAGCATGCCCGCGCCGACGACGCACAGCGCCGTCAGCCCGCCCGCCGCCCACGCGATCGACGCGACCGACACGAGCGCCGAGATGAGCAGCGGCGCCGCCGCGCCGCCGAGGTCGACGGTGAGCCGCCACGCGCCGAGGAACGGCGCGGGGTTCCGCCGGTCGGCGAGGTCGGCGCCGAGCGTCATGAGGATGCCCGAGCCGAGCCCGTTGCCGAGCGCGAGCACCATCGCCGCGGCGATGAACCACGCGGTCGCCGCATCGAGGTCGTGCGACACGGCGAGCATGAGGAACGCGGCGGCCATGAGCGCGAGCGAGGGGACGACGCTCCACAGCCGGCCGAAGCGATCCATGACCCAGCCCGAGACGAAGAACAGCGCGAAGTCGACGCCGCCCGCGATGCCGATCACGAGACCGGTCGTCACGCCGTCGAGCCCGATCGAGATCGCCCACAGCGGCAGCAGCACGTTCCGCGCCGAGCGCGCGAGCGACAGCATCGCCGCGCCGACGCCGACGGTCGCGAGCACCCGCGCGTTCCGCCGCACGACCTGCCAGATGCCCGTGCGCTCCTGCTGCAGCTCGATGACGCCCGTCGTCGCGGGCCTCCGCTCGAACGCGGTCGTGGGGTCGGGCAGCACGACGAGCACCGCGATCGCGACGACCGTGCTGACCCCGAACACGACCCACACCGACGCGAGCGGCAGCCCGAGCCCGAGCACCGCCGAGCCGATGAGCGGCCCGACGAACATGCCCATGCGGAAGATGCCGCCGAGCGTCGACAGCGCCCGCGCGCGGAATCGCAGCGGCACGTACGTCGTCATGAACGCGTGCCGCGCGAGCGCGAACACCGCGTGCCCGAGCCCCATCACGAAGATCGCGGCGCCGAGCATCCACACGTTCGTCGAGAGGAGCGCGAGCGCGAGCGCGGCGAGCACGAGCGCGCCCGCGGCGATCATCGTCGGCCGCTCGCCGAAGCGCGCGACGACGCTCCCGCCCGGGACGTCGCCCGCGAGCTGCCCGATCGTGAGCATCGCCGCGACGACGGCCGCGACCGCGAGCGAGGCGCCGAGGTCGCCCGCGATGAGCGGGATGTAGGGGATGACCGCGCCCTCGCCGATCGCGAACGCCGCCGTCGGCACGTACACGGCACCCGCGACCCGCTTCCACGGGAACCGCTCCGTCTCGTCGCCGCTCACACGCCGAGCCTACGGCTCGGGTGACGGGCCGATGCGCGGGCACAGCCAGCGGGGGAGGGCCAGACGGGGAGGGCCCCGGCGGCGCGCCGGTAGGCTGGTGGATCATGGCCGATCTCGACATCGGCGGCGACATCGCCGCCCTCCGCTCCACCTTCGCCGACATCAAGGCCGTCACCGACGTCGACAAGCTCGCCGCCGACATCGAGCGGCTCTCGGCCGCCGCCGGCGCCCCCGATCTGTGGGACGACCCGGACGCCGCGCAGAAGGTCACGAGCCAGCTGAGCCACGCGCAGTCGGACCTGCGCCGCATCACCGAGGCCGAGTCGCGCATCGACGACCTCGAGGTGCTCGTCGAGATGGCCAACGAGGAGGCCGACGAGGCCACCCAGCTCGAGGCGAAGAAGGAGCTCGCGAGCCTGCAGCGGCTCATCGCCGACATGGAGATCCAGACGCTCCTCGACGGCGAGTTCGACCCGATGCCCGCGGTCGTCACGATCCGCGCGGGCGCCGGCGGCGTCGACGCCTCCGACTTCGCCGAGATGCTGCTGCGCATGTACCTGCGCTACGCCGAGCAGCACGGCATGCCCGTGACCGTCTACGAGACGAGCTACGCCGAGGAGGCGGGCATCAAGTCGGCCTCGTTCGAGGTGAACGCCCCCTACGCGTTCGGCAACCTCTCGGTCGAGGCGGGCACGCACCGGCTCGTGCGCATGAGCCCCTTCGGCGCGGCGGGCAAGCGCCAGACGTCGTTCGCGGCGGTCGAGGTCGTGCCGCTGTTCGAGCAGGTCGACGAGGTCGAGGTCCCCGAGACCGACATCCGCGTCGACGTGTTCCGCTCCTCGGGCCCGGGCGGCCAGTCGGTCAACACGACCGACTCCGCGGTGCGCATCACGCACATCCCCACCGGCATCGTCGTCTCGATGCAGAACGAGAAGAGCCAGATCCAGAACCGCGCCGCCGCGATGCGCGTGCTGCAGAGCCGCCTCATGCTGCTGCAGCGCGAGGAGGAGGCGGCCCGCAAGAAGGAGCTCGCCGGCTCGATCGCCGCGAGCTGGGGCGACCAGATGCGCTCGTACGTGCTCGCGCCGTACCAGATGGTCAAGGACCTCCGCACGCTCCACGAGGTGAACAACCCCTCCGCGGTCTTCGACGGCGACCTCGACGGCTTCATCGCCGCGGGCATCCGCTGGCGCAAGCAGCAGCAGCGCGAGGGCGACGAGTAGGGGCGAGCGTGGGTACCCGACCGCAGACCGGCAGCGACTACCTCGCGAGCCTCGACGACGGCCGGGTCGTCGTCCACGACGGCGAGCGCGTCGAGCGCGTCGCCGAGCATCCCGCGTTCGCGGGCGCCGCATCCACCATCGCCGCGCTCTACGACTCGCTCCACGAGCCCGAGGCGGCGGATGCGCTGCTCGCGCCGATCACGGAGGGGCCCGGCGGCGACGGGGTCACCCACGCGTTCTGGACGGTGCCGCACTCGCGCGAGGACCTCCGCGCGCAGCGCGAGGCGATCCGCGCGTGGCAGCGCCGCACGCACGGGTGGCTCGGCCGCACCCCGGAGTTCATGGCGTGCGTCATCACGTCGATGGCCGCGCACGCGCCGTTCTTCGGCCGCTTCGAGGCGAACGTGCGCGCCGCGCTCGAGCGCGACCAGCGCGCGGTCACCCACTACGCGCAAGCGCTCGTGAACCCGCCGGTCGACCGCGAGCTGCCGCCCGACGAGGTCGGCGACGTCTTCCTCCACGTCGTGCGCGAGACCGACGAGGGCGTCGTGCTGCGCGGCGCGAAGGCGGTCGTCACGGGCGCCGCGACCGCGCAGCGGCTGTTCGTGTCGCACTTCGGCGGCGAGGTGCAGACGGATGCGTTCGCGATCGCCGCGTCGGTCGCGGTCGGCTCCGAGGGCCTCACGGTCTACACGCGCGGCACGCCCGCGCGCGACGACCAGCCGCTCGCGCGCCGCTTCGCCGAGCACGACGCGCTCGTCGTCTTCGACGACGTGCTCGTGCCGTGGAGCGACGTCTTCATCCGCGACGCCGAGACGATGCTCGCGTTCAACCGCGGCGCGGTCGGCTGGAACGCGCGGCTCGCCTTCCAGGCCGCGACCCGGCTCGAGGCGAAGCTCGAGCACATCGCGGGCCTCGCGGTCCGCGCAGCCGAGATCATGGGGATCGAGGAGCGCCGCGGCGCGCAGGCGGCGCTCGGCGAGCTCATCGCCTTCCGCCACACCGCCGCGGGTCTCCGCGACGCGATGATCGAGCAGGCGACCGAGTCGGGCGACTCGATCCTGCCGGGCGTCGACGCCGCGATGGCGTTCTCGGCGCTCGCGCCCGACGCCTACTCGCGCATGCGCGTCTCGCTCGAGACGACACTGTCATCGGCGCTCGCGCACCTGCCGGTGCCGCTGGAAGCGCTCGGCGGCGAGCTCGTCGCGCCGGTCGAGCCGCTGCTGCGGGGCTCGGGCGGGGCGGATGCGCGCGAGCGGCTCGAGGTCATGGGCGAGCTGTGGGACGCGATCGGCACGGGGTTCGGCGCGCGCCACGAGCTCTACGAGCGCAGCTACTGGGGCCAGCCGGAGCGCACCCACGTCGGGATCCTGGGCCTCGCGCGGGCGGACGGCCGCGTCGACCGCTGGCGCCGCTGAGCCGCCTGCGCAGGGGGAGCCCGCGCAGACGGGAGCGGGCCGCCTCGTCGGTGACGAGACGGCCCGCTGGAGCGCGACGGATCAGTGGAAGTTGATCCGCATCGCCTTGCCGGTGACGGTCGAGTTGTTCGTCGCCGTGATGTCGCCCGTGGTCGGCCGGATGATCTGGCAGTTGTACACCGAGTTCGCGCCGAACAGGTTGTCGCGGATGTCGATGTTCTGGAACGCGCCGCGGCTCTTCTGCGCGAGGTTCACGGTGCAGGCGCCGTGGTCGAGGAAGTTGTCGCGGATCATGACGTTCGCGACGGTGCCCTGGTCCTGCGTGATCATGATCGCGGCGTTGTGCGAGCCCTCGATGCGGTTGCCGATGATCCAGTAGCCGGAGCCGCCCTGGATCTGGATGCCGTCGTCGTGGCTGGGCTTGCCGCCCCAGCCCGGGTCGTTCTCGTAGTGCAGGTTGTCGTGCAGCCACGAGTTCGTCAGGCGCACGTTGCCGGAGCCCCAGAAGTGCGCGGGGTCGATGACGTGGTGGATGTCGAGGCGGTTCGCGGTGATGTTCCAGCCGCGGAGCCCGTCGACGTTGTACGCGCGGTAGGTCGGGGCGATCTCCGAGTCGTAGATGTTCAGGCTCGCCGCGTCGGACGCGCTGCGCACGAGGGCGACCTGGCTGCAGGCGTAGCCCGCGTTGCCGCGGATGATCGAGTTGCGGATCGTGACGTCCTTGGCACGGACGTCGACGCAGCCGCGGATGTCGAGGCCGTCGATGACGGTGCCGGCACGGGTGATGGTGAGGTCGCCGTTGTGGACGCGCAGCGCGGTGCCCGAGGGCACCCCGGTGTTGTCCGGTCCCGGCATCGAGCTGGTGACCTGCGCCTGCGGGACGACGGTCGGCGCCGCGGTCGCGGCCTGCGCGGGCAGGACCGTCGCCGTGATCGCGAGCGTCGCCGCTGCGGCGGCGAGCAGGAGGGAGCGGCGCCGAGCGCCGCCGGAGCGGCTCTCCGTGACGGCCGCGCTGGGAAGAGGCGTGGTGGTGATGATCGAACCCTTCGAAGGACAGCGACGCTCGCCAGGGCACGCCGGATCGGATCCGGCGACGGCAGCGTCATGGCATGGTGACGAAGCCGAGCAGCAGGCATGTCGTGACCATGTGTGTGCCCGCGCGCGTGGAAGCGCCGGGCCGCGCTCGACGGAGCCATCCTACCAGGGGCGTAACGGCTGATCCGCCGTTCAGCCCCGCGCGGCGCGTCGCCGGGGGCGTCGCGGATGCGGACGCGCCGTCGTCGCACCGCCCGCCCGTGGTCGCCAGCCCCTACGCTCGAGGGGCCATGATCCGCTTCGACGAGGTCTCCAAGACCTACTCCCGCAAGGCCCGCCCGGCCCTCGACGGCATCTCGCTCGAGATCCTCAAGGGCGAGTTCGTCTTCCTCGTCGGCGCGTCCGGCTCGGGCAAGTCGACCCTCATCCGCATGGTGCTCCGGGAGGAGACGCCCACGAGCGGCGAGGTGCACGTGCTCGGCCACCGGCTGAAGGCGCTGCCGAGCCGCCGGGTGCCGTTCTTCCGCCGCAACCTCGGCGTCGTCTTCCAGGACTTCCGGCTGCTCGGCAACAAGACCGTCTACGAGAACGTCGCCTTCACGCTGCAGGTGATCGGCAAGAGCCGCGCCTTCATCTCGGAGGCGGTGCCGGACGTGCTGAAGATCGTCGGCCTCGCGGGCAAGGCGTCGCGCCTGCCGCACGAGCTCTCGGGCGGCGAGCAGCAGCGCGTCGCGATCGCGCGGGCCGTCGTCAACCGGCCGCCCATCCTGCTCGCCGACGAGCCCACCGGCAACCTCGACCCATCCACGAGCGCCGGCATCATGGCGCTGCTCGCGCGCATCAACGAGGGCGGCACGACCGTCGTCATGGCGACCCACGAGGCCTCGATCGTCGACGAGATGCAGAAGCGCGTCGTCGAGCTCGACGCCGGCCGCATCATGCGCGACGAGGCGCACGGCTCCTACCGCCGCCACCTCGTCGACGACGACGAGGAGCTCGCGCTCGAGGAGGAGCGCGCATGAGGGTCCAGCTCATCGCGCAGGAGGTCTGGAACGGCCTGCGCCGCAACCTCTCGGTCGTCGTCTCGGTCGTGCTCGTGACGTTCATCTCGCTCTCGTTCGTCGGGGCCGCGATCCTGCTGCAGATGCAGATCAACCAGATGAAGGGCTTCTGGTACGACCGCGCGCAGGTGGGCATCTACTTCTGCGGACCGGTCGACTCCACCGCGACGTGCACGCAGACGGCCGCGACGCCCGAGCAGGTGCAGGCGGTGCGCGACGTGCTCGAGACCGGCGCGATCGCCCCGTACGTCGCCGACGTGCAGTTCGAGGACCGCGAGCTCGCGTACCAGCACTTCATGGAGCAGTTCGGCGGCACCTCGAGCGCGGAGTTCGCGAGCCCCGAGACGATGAACGAGGCGCTGTGGGTGCGGCCGACCGTGCCGCAGGACGCCGACCTCATCCGGGAGGCGACGAGCGCGCTGCCGGGGGTGCTCGAGGTGCGCGACCAGCGCGCCCTGCTCGAGCCCATCTTCCAGGTGCTCAACACCGCGAGCCTCGCGGCGATCGGCATCGCCGTGCTCATGCTCGTGGCGGCCGTGCTCCTGATCTCCACGACCATCCGGCTCTCCGCGTTCTCGCGCAAGCGCGAGCTCGGCATCATGCGCCTCGTCGGGGCGTCGAACCGGTTCATCCAGACCCCGTTCATCATCGAGGGCATCGTCGCGGCGCTCATCGGCGCGGTGCTCGCAGCAGGGGCCGTGATCGGCGTCGTGCACTTCGTGCTGCAGGGCTACGTCGCGCCCATGCTGCAGACGATCGCGATCGTCTCGGTCGAGGATGCGCTCGTCGTCGCGCCCGTGCTGCTGGGCGTGGGCGTGCTCTTCGCCGGGGCGGCCGCCGCGGTCGCGATCCGGCGCTACCTGCGGATCTAGCCGCGCTACACTGGGCGGCTGCCCGGCCGTCGGGCCGCTGATCCACACTCGAGCCAGGAGCGAGCCATGCCGCGCGAACAGGGCCAGAAGGTCGTGGCGCAGAACCGCAAGGCGCGCCACGACTACCACATCGAGGACCGCATCGAGGCGGGCCTCGTGCTCACGGGCACCGAGGTCAAGTCGCTGCGCGCGGGCCGGGCGTCGCTCGTCGACGGGTACGCGTACGTCGACCGGGGCGAGGCGTGGCTCGACGCCGTGCACATCCCGGAGTACGGCCAGGGCACCTGGACGAACCACCCGCCGCGGCGCAAGCGCAAGCTGCTGCTGCACCGCGACGAGATCGACAAGCTCGCCGCGAAGGTCGCCCAGGGCGGCTACACGCTCGTCCCGCTCTCGCTGTACTTCTCCGACGGCCGCGCGAAGGTCGAGCTCGCGGTCGCGAAGGGCAAGAAGGAGTACGACAAGCGGCACGCGCTGCGGGAGCGGCAGGACAAGCGCGAGGCCGAGCGGGCGATGCGCACCCGCAACCGCCTCGGCGACTGAGGCCCGCCGCCCGTTCGACATTCCCAGCGCGGCCCGTATTGAATGGAGCGTGCCGGCGATCCACCCAGGGCGCCGGGGGAAGGCGACATGCGCATCGGCATCCTCACCTCCGGCGGCGACTGCCCGGGGCTCAACGCGGTCATCCGCGCGGCGGTGCTCACCGGCATGAAGCACCACGGCCATGAGTTCGTCGGCATCCGCGACGGGTACCGCGGCCTCAAGGAGGGCGACGTGCGAGCGCTCAACCGGTCGTCGGTGCGCGGCACGAGCCGCATCGGCGGCACGATCCTCGGCACGAGCCGCACGAACCCGTACGAGGGGGAGAAGGGCGGGGCCGAGCGCATCGCCGAGACCCTCCGCCGGCTCGGCATCGACGCGGTCATGGCGATCGGCGGCGAGGGCACGCTCGCCGCGGCGAACCGGCTCGCGGGCGACGGGATCCCGATCGTCGGCGTGCCGAAGACGATCGACAACGACCTCGACGCGACCGACTACACGTTCGGCTTCGACACCGCCGTGCAGATCGCGACCGAGGCGGGCGACCGGCTCCGCACGACGGGCGACTCGCACATGCGCTGCATGGTGCTCGAGGTCATGGGGCGGCACGTGGGCTGGATCGCCCTGCACACCGGCATCGCGACCGGCGCGCACGTCACCCTCATCCCCGAGCAGCCCCGCTCGATCGAGTGGGTCTGCGACTACGTGCAGGCCGTCTACGACCGCCGCCGCGCGCCGCTCGTCGTGGTCTCCGAGGGCTTCAAGCTCGAGGGGATGGACGAGGAGTACTCGCGGAAGGGCCTCGACGCGTTCGACCGGCCGCGGCTCGGCGGCATCGGCGAGGTCATCGCCGAGATGATCGAGCAGCGCACGGGGATCGAGTCGCGCGCGACGGTGCTCGGCCACATCCAGCGCGGCGGCGCGCCCTCGGGCGCCGACCGCGTGCTCGCGACGCGCTTCGGCCTCGCCGCGGTCGACGCGATCACCGAGCGCGCGTGGGGAACGATGGTGTCGCTGCGCGGCACCGACATCGTGCGCGTGCCCATGTCCGAGGCGCTCGGCGACCTCAAGCGCGTGCCCGAGCACCGCTACCGCGAGGCGGAGCTCCTCTTCGGGTAGGTTGCCTGCGGGCACGCCCTCGCGCTACCATGGTGGGCTGGCCCCGCCAGCGCGCCGGAGCACATCCGGCATTGACAACTCCACAGCGTGCGACTCGCACCCAGCACGGGGATGATCGGTTTCGACATCGCCTCGATCGCTGCGGGAAGCGGGTAGAGGATGCAGGGTCATCTCTTCAACGCCCCCTGCAAACCCATAGGTGCCAACGCAAAGCGCACCGACTTCGCCCTCGCTGCCTAAGCGAGCCTGAAGTCCGTCAGACCGGAGTCGCCCTCGCTCCGGACCCTGGCGTCATCTTGAGGGCTTGCTGCGATGCTGCGTCACAGGGCATCGCGGGACTTTCGCTGTGACTGGGCTCGTCGACCTAGGTGCTCAGGACAAAGGTCGGAGCCGAGCAGAACGCCACGCCTGAGCTGCACCCGGAGAAGCCGCACGATGCGAGCGTTGGACGGGGGTTCGATTCCCCCCATCTCCACCATCGGTGCGAGTCGCACGCTGCGAGAGGCTCATCGCCCGCCCAGTACGCTGGGGTCGACACGACCCTGCGAGGAGGCAGCGTGAGCGAGTACAAGGTGACCGACCCGTACACCGGTGCGGTCGTCAAGGAGTTCCCCACCGCGACAGACGACGAGATCCGGGCGGCCATCGAGCGCGCGCACGCGGCGTTCGAGCCGTGGCGCACGACGCCGATGGCCGAGCGGGCAGCGATCCTGACGAAGGCCGCGCAGGCCTTCACGGAGCGCTCGCGCGAGCTCGCCGAGATCATCAGGACCGAGATGGGGAAGCCGCTCGGCCAGGGCGTGGCGGAGGCGGAGTTCTCGGCGGAGATCATCCAGTACTACGCCGACAACGCCGAGGACTTCCTCGCCGACGAGGTGCTGCAGGTCCGCGCCGGGGTCGACGCGCGCATCCGCAAGGCCGCGCAGGGCGTCGTGCTCGGCATCATGCCGTGGAACTTCCCGTACTACCAGGTCGCCCGCTTCGCGTTCCCGAACCTCATGCTCGGGAACACCGTGCTGCTCAAGCACGCGCCGCAGTGCCCGTGGTCGGCGACCGTCATCGCCGAGATCCTCGAGGAGGCCGGGCTGCCGGCCGGCGCCTACGAGAACCTCTTCGCGACGAACGACCAGATCGGCGAGATCGTCATCCCCGACCCGCGCGTGCGCGGCGTCTCGCTCACGGGCTCCGAGCGCGCAGGCGCCGCGGTCGCCGAGCTCGCCGGGCGGCACCTCAAGAAGGTCGTGCTCGAGCTCGGCGGCAGCGACCCGTTCATCGTGCTCTCCACGGACGACATGGATGCGGTGGTGCAGGCCGCGGTCGACACGCGGTTCGAGAACTCGGGCCAGTCGTGCAACGCCTCGAAGCGCTTCATCGTCGTCGACGAGCTGTACGACGAGTTCTCGCGGCGCCTCGGCGAAGCGGTCGCGGCGGTCGAGGTCGCCGGTCCCGACGACGAGGACGCCCTCGTGGGGCCGCTCTCGTCGCAGGCGGCGGCCGACCGGCTGCGCGAGCAGACGGCGAAGGCGCTCGCCGAGGGCGCGCAGGTGCTCGCCGGCGAGCTCGCCGAGCAGGGCGATGCGCGGGTGCGGCCCGCGCTGCTCGCCGGCGTCACCGAGCAGATGGAGGCGTACCGCGAGGAGCTCTTCGGCCCGGTCGGCACCGTCTACCGCGCGAAGGACGCCGACGACGCGGTGCGGATCGCGAACGACACGCCCTTCGGGCTCGGCGCGCGGCTCTTCTGCGCCGATCCCGAGCTCGCGCTCGCGATCGCGGACCGGCTCGACGTCGGCATGGTCTCCATCAACGGCGCGAGCGCCGAGGACTACGACATGCCGTTCGGCGGCACCAAGCGGTCGGGCTTCGGCCGCGAGCTCGGCCCGCACGGCATGGAGGAGTTCATGAACAAGAAGCTGGTCGTCGCCGGCTGATCAGCGCAGCCAGCCGCTTCCCCGCTTCGACGACGCGCGCGCCCAGGCCCGCTCGAGCTCCGGCTCGGCGGCCTGGGCGCGCCCGTGCTCGAGGCCGCTCAGGAGCCCGTAGGTGAACGCGTTCTCGTGCGCGAGGTGCGCCGCCATGCCGAGCTCACGGAGCGCCGCCCGCGCGACGACGGCGTCGTGGTGCTCGCCGAGCGCGGACTGGAGCCGGGCGAGGCGCTTCGCCGTGCGCTCCGCCGGCCGACCCGTGGCCGGCGCGAGCGCCTCGGCCGCGT